>NZ_JANEWI010000120.1:0-242 GCF_028069775.1 Citrobacter sp. Igbk 17
GTTCATATCACCTTACCGACGCTTATCGCAGATTAGCACGTCCTTCATCGCCTCTGACTGCCAGGGCATCCACCGTGTACGCTTAGTCGCTTAACCTCACAACCCGAAGATGTTTCGTAAAACACCACCGTGTTGCGAAAATTTGAGAGACTCGAACACACCGCTTTTCATTTCTTATTACGGAGAAATGAAACAGTGTGTCGTTTCAATTTTCAGCTTGATCCAGATTTTTAAAGAGCAAA
>NZ_JANEWI010000121.1:0-242 GCF_028069775.1 Citrobacter sp. Igbk 17
TTTGCTCTTTAAAAATCTGGATCAAGCTGAAAATTGAAACGACACACTGTTTCATTTCTCCGTAATAAGAAATGAAAAGCGGTGTGTTCGAGTCTCTCAAATTTTCGCAACACGATGGTGTTTTACGAAACATCTTCGGGTTGTGAGGTTAAGCGACTAAGCGTACACGGTGGATGCCCTGGCAGTCAGAGGCGATGAAGGACGTGCTAATCTGCGATAAGCGTCGGTAAGGTGATATGAAC
>NZ_JANEWI010000122.1:0-222 GCF_028069775.1 Citrobacter sp. Igbk 17
ACTAAGCGTACACGGTGGATGCCCTGGCAGTCAGAGGCGATGAAGGACGTGCTAATCTGCGATAAGCGTCGGTAAGGTGATATGAACCGTTATAGCCGGCGATTTCCGAATGGGGAAACCCAGTGTGTTTCGACACACTATCATTACGTGAATACATAGCGTAATGAAGCGAACCGGGGGAACTGAAACATCTAAGTACCCCGAGGAAAAGAAATCAACCGA
>NZ_JANEWI010000123.1:0-222 GCF_028069775.1 Citrobacter sp. Igbk 17
TCGGTTGATTTCTTTTCCTCGGGGTACTTAGATGTTTCAGTTCCCCCGGTTCGCTTCATTACGCTATGTATTCACGTAATGATAGTGTGTCGAAACACACTGGGTTTCCCCATTCGGAAATCGCCGGTTATAACGGTTCATATCACCTTACCGACGCTTATCGCAGATTAGCACGTCCTTCATCGCCTCTGACTGCCAGGGCATCCACCGTGTACGCTTAGT
>NZ_JANEWI010000013.1:0-110027 GCF_028069775.1 Citrobacter sp. Igbk 17
GTGCTACCGTTCGACTTGCATGTGTTAGGCCTGCCGCCAGCGTTCAATCTGAGCCATGATCAAACTCTTCAATTTAAGTTTGATGCTCGTGAATTAAACTTCGTAATGAATTACGTATGTTCACTCAGAGACTTGGTATTCATTTTTCGTCTTGCGACGTTAAGAATCCGTATCTTCGAGTGCCCACACAGATTGTCTGATAAATTGTTAAAGAGCAGTGCCGCTTCGCTTTTTCTCAGCGGCGCGGGGTGTGCATATTACGCCATCCCGCTACGAAGTCAAGCATTTAATTTCGCTTTCTTCGCCGAAGTTCTCAGTGGAACCCCGCTGACCCGGCGGCTTGTAATCCGTTGTTCCGTGTCAGTGGAGGCGCATTATAGGGAGTTATTTCAGGCTGACAAGGGGAAATTTAAAATAACTTTCCGAATGCGTATTTTTTCACCAAAACAACCATTAACATGCCATAAAATAAGCAATTTGCCGTTTTTGCAGCCGCAATCACACTCCCTGATGGCATACTAATGAATAAGAAAAAGCGTAAGGAAGAACATTCATGCCTTTAAATGCCCAACAGATAGCTGCCCAAAAGAATCTTTCCTATGTTCTGGCAGAAAAGCTGGCTCAGAGAATATTAAAAGGTGAATACGCACCCGGCGCTATCCTGCCAGGTGAAATTGAGCTGGGCGATCAGTTTGGCGTGAGCCGAACTGCGGTAAGGGAAGCAGTTAAGACATTAACGGCTAAAGGTATGGTATTACCGCGCCCACGTATTGGTACACGCGTTATGCCGCAGGCAAACTGGAACTTCCTCGATCAGGAGCTGCTCACCTGGTGGATGACGGAAGATAATTTCCCACAGGTCATTAAGCACTTTCTGGTGATGCGTATTAGCCTGGAACCTCAAGCTTGTTTACTGGCTGCGACGATTGGTACAGCAGAGCAGAAAGCCCATCTCAATACATTAATGGAAGAGATGGTCGAGCTGAAAAGAAACTTCAGACGCGAACGTTGGATTGAAGTTGATATTGCCTGGCATGAGCACATTTATGAAATGAGCGCGAATCCATTCCTGATATCCTTCGCATCATTGTTCCATTCCGTTTATCAGACCTACTTTACGTCGATTACCTATAACGATGTGGTCAAGCTGGATTTGCACCAGGCCATTGTCGATGCAATAGAAGATAGCGATGGCGAACGCGCATTTGCCGCTTGTCAGGCATTACTGATAGCACCGAACGAGCTCCCGGATAAATAATCTATGTCAGAAAAGAAATCGCGCAGTATGGCTGGATTGCCATGGATAGCCGCCATGGCCTTTTTTATGCAGGCATTAGATGCCACTATCCTCAACACGGCCTTACCCGCAATAGCACATAGTCTTAACCGCTCCCCGCTTGCCATGCAGTCAGCCATTATCAGCTATACCCTGACAGTCGCTATGCTGATCCCGGTGAGTGGATGGTTGGCTGACAGATTCGGGACCCGGCGCGTATTTATGATTGCCGTTAGCCTGTTTACGTTGGGGTCGTTAGCTTGTGCACTTTCCAGCTCATTAAGTGAACTGGTGGTTTTCCGCGTGATACAGGGTATCGGTGGCGCAATGATGATGCCAGTTGCCCGTCTGGCATTATTGCGTGCTTACCCGCGCAGCGAACTACTCCCCGTGCTTAATTTCGTGACCATGCCCGGCCTTGTTGGACCGATTTTAGGTCCGGTACTGGGTGGTGTGCTGGTAACGTGGGCCAGTTGGCACTGGATCTTCCTGATTAATATTCCCATCGGCATTGCCGGTATCTTCTATGCCCGCCAATATATGCCGAACTTCACCACACCACGCCGCGGCTTCGATATGACCGGTTTCTTTCTCTTTGGTCTAAGCCTGGTGCTGTTTTCCAGCGGTGTTGAATTGTTTGGCGAGAAACTTGTTGCCAGTTGGGTCGCACTTGGCATTATTCTCGCCAGCATTGTGTTACTTCTCGCCTACATCCGTCATGCGCGTCGCCATCCGACCCCATTGATTGCGCTTCCTATTTTTAAAACGCGAACCTTTTCTGTTGGCATCGCCGGAAACCTTGCTACTCGCCTGGGGACGGGATGCGTACCTTTCTTAATGCCACTGATGCTGCAGGTAGGCTTTGGATACCCGGCACTCATTGCCGGTTGCATGATGGCTCCGACAGCACTGGGATCAATTCTGGCAAAATCGATGGTGACGCAGGTACTGCGCCGACTCGGCTACCGGACCACACTGGTCGGTATTACAGTGTTTATCGGCCTGATGATTGCACAGTTCTCTTTGCAGTCTCCAGCCATGCCGGTCTGGATGCTAATCCTGCCACTGTTCATTTTAGGTATGGCAATGTCCACCCAGTTTACCTCGATGAATACCATTACTCTGGCAGATTTGACTGATGAGAACGCCAGCAGCGGTAACAGCGTTTTAGCCGTTACGCAGCAGCTGTCTATTAGTTTAGGGGTTGCCATCAGTGCCGCGGTCCTGCGTATCTACGAAGGTATGGAAGGAACCAATACGGTCGAACAGTTCCACTATACCTTTATTACTATGGGCGCGATCACCGTCGTATCGGCGTTGATGTTTATGCTGTTAAGAGCCAAAGATGGGCGCAATTTGATCAAAGAGCGGCATAAGCCTAAACCGACCCCCGCGCCATCAGAACAGGAGTAAGCTGCAAGCGCTGCTGCTGCAATGCGGGCTGTGCCATACGGTGGATTAACACATCAATGGCCAGCTCGCCCAACTCATCTTTCGGTTGGTGAATAGTTGTCAGCGGCGGCGTCATATAGCGCGCCAGTTCTATGTCATCATAACCGACTACCGCCATATCCTGCGGGATACGCAATCCAGACTGATATAAAGCCTGATATGCTCCAACCGCCATCGCGTCATTGCCGGTAAAAACAGCCTGTGGGCGGTCTTTATGCGACAACAGCGTTTGCATAGCTTCAAACCCACCGCCAAACTCGAAGTCACCGGTGATCTCATAACCGTCCGGGATAGCCAGCCCTGCACGCTTCATTGCCGCGCGATACCCCTCCAGACGCAGACGCGCCGGTGTTTTATCCAGAGGGCCCGTGATGCAGGCAATGCGCGTAAACCCTTTTTCGATAAGATGCTGGGTGGCTAAATCCCCACCCAACAGGGAGTTATCCTGAATCAGATCGCTTTCACCATCAAAAGGCGACCAGTCCATCATAACGGTGGGTATAGACGGGTAACGCTGCATGATTTCTCTGGAAGGCTGATGTGTTTCCGTGCAGAGCAGCAGCAAGCCGTCTACCCGCTTTTGCATCAAGGTTTCCAGATTACGGTTCATACGCTGCTCATCACCTTCGGTGTTGCACAACACCAGGCTGTAGCCGCGCTCAAAGCAGCTACGTTCAACACCACGAACCAGCTCAGAATAAAAGGGATTAGTACTGGCTGTGATTAACATACCAATAGTGCGGGTCTGATTCAGTTTGAGACTACGCGCCAACGCGGAAGGCGCATAGTTAAGCGCTTTGATCGCCGCATCAACTTTGTCAGTGATCGCCTCACTGACAAAGCGATCTTTATTAATGACGTGAGAAACCGTCGACGTGGAAACACCCGCCAGGCGGGCAACGTCCTTCATTGTAGCCAAGCGTTACCTCTGTTGACTTAAAAACGCTTCGATTTCTTCACGCCATGGAACGGAAGGCTGTGCACCTTTACGTGTGACCGCAATCGCCGCGGCAGCATGTGCAAAACGGATGGCTTCCGATAGCGGAGTCTCTTCCAGTAACGCCGTGATTAACGCGCCGTTAAAGGTATCTCCGGCAGCGATAGTATCAACAGCATCCACTTTAAACCCGGGCACTCGACGACCTTCACCGTTTACGCTGGCCCACACACCATGACTACCTAAGGTAATCAGTACAGTATGAATACCCTTCGCGTGCAACGCCTGCGCCGCTTTGGCTGCATCTTCATCGTTTTCTACCCGGATCCCCGTCAGCTTCTCAGCTTCGGTTTCATTTGGGGTAATAATATCCACCAGCGCCAGCAACTCGTCGGATAGTTCACGTGCCGGGGCTGGATTCAGGGCAACCGTAGTCTTGTTTTGCTGCGCTATCTTTGCCGCAGCCAACACGCTTTCGATCGGTGATTCTAATTGCATCAGTAACGCAGACGCCTGAGCAATACGGTCACGCTGTGCTTCGACCAACGCCGGAGAAAGTGCAGCATTCGCGCCGGCATGAATACCGATAACGTTCTCACCTTCGGCATTAACAAAAATCAACGCCACACCGGTCGATTCACCCGAAATAACGCTAATCGGGGCAATATCAATATTATCGCGGGCTAACTGTTTACGAACACTTTCGCCAATATCGTCATCACCCGTACAGGCAATGAACGCGATATTCGCGCCACTACGCCCTGCAGCAACCGCCTGATTCGCGCCTTTACCGCCAAACGCCACCTGATATTGGCTACCGGTTACGGTTTCACCCGGTGTCGGGAAAGAGTTAAGGTTGAGGATGTGATCGGCATTAATGCTGCCAAGAACAACGAGGTTGCCTGCGGTTTTCATGTTAGGTATTCCAAGTCAAAGTGCGCCACCGGGTTAGGGTGGCGCGTGCCCTGCTTTTCTTTTTACGCTTTCATCTTCAGAACCAGATCTAACGATGGCGTATTTATGTCTCCATCAGGCCACGAGCGGCCTGAATCGGTATTACTGCTTGATGACCAGCTTCAGGTCAACCGGATATTTAGCCTGAACCTTCTCGCCTTTCAGGACTTTATCCGCAGTCTCAACGCCTTTCGCGCCAATCTGATCCGGCAACTGAGCAATAGTCGCAGCCAGTTTGCCATCATTTACTGCTTTTTCGCCATCAGGTGTGCCGTCAAATCCAACCACCATCACATCAGATTTACCCGCAGTTTGCAGTGCGCGCAATGCACCCAGCGCCATTTCATCGTTCTGGGCAAATACCGCCTGCACATCAGGATGTGCGGTCAGCAGGTTCTGCATAACGTTCAAGCCTTTCGTACGGTCGAAGTCTGCCGGCTGGCTGGCCAGTACGTTAAATTTATGTGCCGCAACGGCCTGCTGGAAACCTTCGCCACGCTCACGCGCCGCGGACGTTCCGGCAATACCCTGCAGCTCGATAACTTTCGCGCCTTCACCGGCTTTTTTCGCGATGTAATCACCCGCAATTTTGCCGCCCAGCACGTTATCAGACGCAATATGGCTTACCACTTCACCTTTAGACGCTACGCGGTCGAGAGTGATAACCGGAATCTTCGCCTGGTTAGCCATCTTCACAGCATTACCCACGGCATCGGAGTCCGTCGGGTTAATCAGCAGTATTTTAGTACCGCGAACCGTTAAATCCTGAACGTTTGCCAGTTCTTTCGCCGGGTTATTCTGTGAATCCAGAATAACCAGGTTATAGCCCAGCTTATCCGCCTCTTTTTGCGCACCATCTTTCAGGGAGACAAAGAACGGGTTATTAAGCGTGGAGACCACCAGCGCAATGGTATCTTTCGCCATCGCATTCGCGCTCACGGTGGCGCTCAGCGCAACAGCAGAAACCAGGGTAGCCAGTTTTTTCATGTTCATATTTAAGATGTCCTGTAATCGTTGTTACTGCTTTTTGTTGTCTACCAGTACCGCCAGCAAAATCACCACCGCTTTGACGATCATCTGGTAATAGGAGGATACACCTAACAAATTCAAACCATTATTGAGGAAACCAAGAATCAATGCGCCGATCAGCGTCCCAACAATTCGTCCTTTGCCACCCGCCAGGCTGGTACCACCTAATACGACCGCAGCGATAGCATCCAGCTCGTAACCGGTACCCGCCGTGGGTTGTGCAGAGGAAAGACGTGCCACTTCAATGATGCCCGCCAGCGAAGCCAGCAGCCCACAGAGTGAATAGACGATGATTTTGATTTTGCTGACGCTGATACCAGACAGACGCGTTGCCGCTTCGTTACCACCCAGCGCATAGATATAACGGCCCAGACGGGTGTGATGCAGCATGTACCACGCCGCCAGGAAGACAATACCCATAATCCACACCGGCGTCGGGACGCCTAACGGACGACCAATACCAAACCAGCCAAACAGGTCGGCGTTGTCGGTAAAGCCGGTATTTACCGGACTGCCGTTGGTGTAGACCATGGTTACACCACGCAGCAGCAGCATCATCACCAGCGTAGCGATAAATGCCTGTACGCGACCTTTTGCGACAATCACCCCGGTTAACGCACCAACAGCAGCGCCCAGCGCCAATGCTGCCGCGACGGCGACCAGCGCGTTGACTTCAATTCCTACAATGGAAGCCGCAACCGCACCAGTGAGCGCCAGCAGGGAACCGACGGACAGATCGATACCCGACGTCAGGATGACCAGCGTCATGCCAACGGCCATAATGGCGTTTACCGACGTTTGCTGGAGAATGTTGAACAGGTTATTAACAGTAAAAAAGTTCGGGCTCATGGTGGAAACAATCGCAATCAGCACTAACAGAGCGATGAGCGACTTTTGCTCCAGAAGCCATGCTTTAGTGAAATAACGGCGACCAGAAACAGCCTGGGTTGTCATCTTTTTTACTCCTGATTCACGCGATTAAGCTTGCCCACAGCGGCAGCCATTAATACTTCCTGAGTGGCCTGCTCGCGAGTGAACTCACCGCCGAGATGCCCTTCATGCATAACGATAATTCGATCGCTCATGCCCAATACTTCTGGCATCTCAGAAGAGACCAGAATGATGCTCAGCCCATCGGCTTTAAACTGATTGATAAGCTGGTAGATTTCTTTCTTGGCGCCAACATCAACGCCGCGTGTTGGCTCATCGAGGATCAGCACTTTGGGTCGGGTCATCAAACCGCGTGCAATCGCCACTTTCTGCTGGTTACCGCCAGAAAGCAGGCCGATAGCCTGTTCCATCGATGGCGTTTTCACATTGAACAGACGAATAAAATCACCTACCGCCTGCTGCTCATCTTTATGCTTCAGGCTTCCGCCGGCACGGCTGAAATAGCGCAACGCGGTCAATGACATATTCTCTTTCACCGACATGCCCAGCACTAAACCATCGCGTTTACGGTCTTCAGAAATATAGACGATACCGTTAGCCAGGCCATCCTGCGGCGAACGGGTGACAACTTCATGGCCATCCAGTGTGACGTAACCGCTGGTACGCGGCAGTGCGCCATACAGGACTTTCATCAATTCGGTTCGCCCGGCCCCCATCAGACCCGATACCCCAAGGATCTCACCTTTGCGCAGCGTGAATGAAACACTGTTCACCCCTGGGCCGCACAGGTTATCGACTTTCAGGCGTACTTCACCCGGCGCTTTATCCAGCCGCGGGTACTGATCTTCCAGCTTACGTCCCACCATCATTTCAATGAGCGAATCTTCGGTTAACGAGGACACTTCACGCTCGGCAATAAACTGTCCATCGCGGAAAACGGTCACGTCATCGCAAATCTCGAAGATCTCTTTCATACGGTGGGAGATATAGACGATACCGCGCCCCTGCGATTTAAGTTCGCGGATCACGCGGAACAGGGATTCCGTTTCGGTATCGGTAAGGGCGTCGGTCGGTTCATCCATAACGATGACCTTCGACTCAAAGCTCAACACTTTGGCAATTTCAACCATCTGCTGATCGCCAATCGACAACTCACCCACCAGCCTGTCGCTTTTAAAACGCAGATTGAGTTTGGCAAGCAGCAGATCGGCTTCGGCATACATCTTCTTCCAGTCTATTTTGCCAAAGCGATTTACAAACTCACGGCCAAGAAAAATGTTCTCAGCGATGGTGAGTTGAGGGATCAGGTTCAGCTCCTGGTGAATAATGCCAATCCCGGCTTCCTGGGAGGATTTTGGGCCGTTGAAGGTGGTTTCTTTCCCCAACCATAATAAAGAACCGGCATCACGGGTATAGATACCGGTCAGTACTTTCATCATGGTGGATTTGCCCGCGCCGTTTTCGCCTACCAGCGCCATTACGCGACCTGGATAGACATTCAATGCGGCGCCAGATAGCGCTTTTACGCCCGGGAACGCTTTATCGATCCCTTTGAGTTGCAGTAATGCGTTCATGATGGCCTCAGAACGTGACGCCAGCACAAAGAATAATATTCGCATACGGAGAACACTCTCCGCTGCGAATTACCGCCTGACTGTCAGCGGTTTGTTTTTTGAAATGCTCATGCGTGGTGTAACGAATTTCTATGGTGTTTCCCTGGTGTTGTTGCAGTTGCTCAATGTGGTTGAGCAACGTTTCGTGGAGTTGCGGATTATGTTGTTTAATTTCCGTCGCGAGAATGGCCGCCTCGACCTGCATTTCACGCGTGACCACATCCAATACCTGCATAAAAGAAGGTACGCCCTGGGTTAATGCCATATCGATACGGGTTGTGCTATTCGGGATGGGTAAACCCGCATCACATACCACCAGCGTATCGGTATGCCCCAGACGGGAGATCACCGATGAAATTTCAGAGTTGAGTACCGTGCCTTTCTTCATTTTCTTTCCCCACTAGCGAAACGTTTCGCTGACGATAAGTTTAGTCTGAAGGGTGCACAGAAAACCACCGCGAGGTTACGAAAATGTGATCGCCATCGAAACGTTTCGCAAGGATTATCATGAGATGAAAAGAAAACTGAGAGGGGTCAAACAAAACGCCCCCTTTCACGATGAAAGAGGGCGTCAACAACATTAAATCTCGACCTGAGTACCGAGTTCAATAACCCGGTTAGGCGGAATTTCAAACTGGTCCGGCGCACGTAGCGCGTTACGCTGCAACAGCAAATACAGCTTACCGCGCAGGCGCAGATACCATGGTCGTTTACCAACAATCAGCGACTCATGCGACATAAAGAAGGAGGTTTCCATCATCCGGCAACTTAAGCCTTCCAGACCACAGCGGTGGAACACTTCCTCAACGTTTGGCGTTTCACGCCAGCCATAACTGGCCACCACGCGCCAGAAGGTAGGCGACAGTTGCTCAATCTGCACTCTACGTACATTGTGTACATAGGGTGCGTCTTCAGTGCGCAACGTCAGCAGAATAACGCGTTCATGCAACACTTTGTTGTGTTTGAGATTATGCAGCAGCGCAAACGGGATGACGTTCAACGCACGGGACATATACACCGCCGTTCCTGGTACACGCACCGGTGGGGATTTCTCCAGCGAGGCAATCATCGCCTCCAGAGAGTTGCCGTGCTCATGCATGCGACGCAGCAGACGGAAGCGTTCGCTTTTCCAGGTCGTCATAATAGTGAACATCACCAGGCCCAGCGAGAGCGGCAACCAGCCGCCTGAAACGAGCTTATCGAGGTTTGCAGAGAATAACGGAACATCGATGCACAGGAACGCGACCAGAATCAGGAAGACGAAGTATTTATTCCAGTGCCAGTTTTGCCGCGCCACAGTCGTCGACAAGATGGACGTCAGCACCATTGTTCCCGTTACCGCAATACCGTACGCAGCAGCCAGATTACTGGAGTGCTCAAAGCTCACTATCACGATAACCACGGCGAAATAAAGCATCCAGTTTACGAAAGGAATATAGATCTGACCCGATTCCATTTCTGAAGTATGGATAATCCGCATCGGCGATAAATACCCCAGACGCACAGCCTGGCGCGTCAGTGAGAATACGCCGGAGATAACCGCCTGAGAGGCGATAACCGTTGCCAGAGCGGCAAGGATCAGCAGCGGAATCAGTGCCCAGTCCGGTGCCAGCAGGAAGAACGGGTTTTTGATCGCTTCGGGATGCTTTAACAACAACGCTCCCTGACCAAAATAATTCAACACCAGCGAAGGCAATACGACGGAGAACCATGCCAGGCGAATCGGTAACTTACCAAAGTGGCCCATATCAGCATACAGCGCTTCAACACCGGTAATCGACAGCACCACCGCGCCCAGCGCAATAAAGGATAGCGTTTTGAATTCCAGGAAGAAATGAACAGCCCAATACGGATTAAGGGCATGCAACACTTCCGGATTCGCAATAATGCTGCGTACACCCAGCACGGCAAGCACGAGGAACCATATCAGCATAATCGGCGCAAACAGCTTACCGACCATGCCGGTACCGTGTTTTTGAATCAAAAACAGCAGGGTAAGTACGATAATAGAGAGAGGAACTATCCAGGTGTCCAGCTGTGGAGCAATAATCTCCAGACCTTCAATCGCCGACATCACCGAAATCGCTGGCGTAATCACCACCTCGCCATAGAAAAAGCTGCCGCCAATCAATCCCATAATCACCAGCATCGAGGTCGTTCTCGCCGACGTATTACGCCCGGCCAACGACATCAACGTCAGGATCCCGCCTTCCCCGGCGTTATCAGCACGCATAACAAATGACAGATATTTAACGGAAACAACCAGGATCAGCAGCCAGAAAATCAGCGAGAGAAAACCAAACACGGCATCACGTTCAACGCCAAAACCAAACTGCCCGGACAAACATTCACGAAGCGTATAAAGTGGGCTGGTACCAATATCACCGTAGACAACCCCAATGGCCGCGAGGGTAATCGCAGACAATGATTGCTTATTATCAGTGCTCATAGACTCGTCTTTCGTTTATACACATCATCGTTCAAGCTACCTCCGCGTTGGCTGCATTCGTTATTCCGCCCATCCCAGGGAATAACTCCATTGCCGCCTTGGTGCAGCTTGATTGATATGGTGTATATATTAGAAATGTGTGCGTCGTCCCTTGGCCCACAAAAAGGCGCACAGTATGCACGATTAATCGCAAAATCGTACCCCTAAATGAGACCAGATTAATCTGGCTCAAAGAAAAATAAACGCGCCTTCAGTCTATTACAGCCCAGGGGCTAAACATCTATACTCGCTGTTTAACGCGGTACATTTGGCGAAAGGACGCCACTTCATTATGGCTCACCCACATTTATTAGCGGAAAGAATTTCCCGTCTGAGCAATGCGCTGGAAAAGGGACTTTATGAACGTAGCCACGCCATTCGCCTGTGTCTGCTGGCCGCACTCAGCGGCGAGAGCGTCTTCTTATTAGGCCCTCCAGGGATCGCGAAAAGCTTAATCGCTCGCCGACTGAAGTTTGCCTTTAAAAATGCCCGAGCTTTCGAATATCTGATGACGCGCTTCTCGACACCTGAAGAGGTCTTTGGCCCGCTATCCATTCAGGCGCTTAAAGACGAAGGTCGCTATGAGCGCTTAACAGCAGGCTACCTTCCGGAAGCCGAAATTGTTTTTCTCGATGAAATCTGGAAAGCAGGCCCGGCCATTCTCAACACCCTGCTTACCGCCATTAACGAACGCCACTTCCGCAACGGTGCACACGAGGAGAAAATCCCGATGCGCCTGCTGGTCGCGGCCTCTAACGAACTACCTGAAGCGGACAGCAGCCTGGAAGCATTGTATGACCGTATGCTGATTCGCCTGTGGCTGGATAAAGTCCAGGACAAGGCTAACTTCCGATCTATGCTGTTAAGCCAGCAGGATGAAAGTGACAACCCTGTTCCAACAACGTTACAAGTGACGGATGAAGAGTACTACCAGTGGCAAAAAGACATTGGCAAAATCACGCTTCCCGATCGTGTATTTGAATTGATTTTCACCCTGCGTCAGCAACTGGATGCGCTACCGAACGCACCCTACGTCTCTGACCGTCGCTGGAAAAAAGCAATCCGCTTACTCCAGGCCAGCGCCTTCTTTAGCGGGCGCGATGCCGTTGCACCTATCGACCTTATTCTACTGAAAGATTGCTTATGGTATGACGCGCAAAGCCTGAATCTGATGCAGCAACAAATCGAAATATTGATGACCGGGCACGCCTGGCAGCAGCAGACAATGTTGACTCGCCTTGGGGCAATAATGCAGCGTCGCATCCAGCTACAGCAGCAGCAAAGTGATAAAACAGCGTTCACGGTGATTCGTCAGGGCGGAATGTTCAGCCGCCGTCCTCATTATGATTTACCTCCGGAAGCCAACACTTCCGTACTGACACTGCTACTGCAAAAACCCCTAAAGCTGCACGATATGGACGTTATCCATATTACCTTTGAACGCGGCGCTCTGGAGCTGTGGCTGACTAAAGGCGGCGAGATCCGCGGAAAATTAAACGGTATCGGATTTGCCCAGACGCTGAACATGGAAGTCGACAGCGCTCAGCACCTGGTCGTACGCGACGTCAGCTTGCAAGGTTCTCGACTGGCGTTACCCGGTGCATCAGAAGAAGGCATGCCCAGTGAGATAAAACAGCAGCTTGAAGCGCTCGACAACGAATGGCACCAGCAGCACAGCGAATTCAGTGAACAGCAAAAATGTCTGTTTATCCATAGTGACTGGTTAGGCCGCATTGAAGCCAGCCTGCAGGACGTCGGTACACAGATCCGACAGGCACAACAATGCTGACCCTTGATACGCTGAATATCATGCTGGCGGTCGGCGAAGAGGGGATGATCGAAGAGATGATCATCGCACTGCTGGCTTCCCCGCAGATGGCGGTCTTTTTCAAAAAATTTCCCCGGCTAAAAAAAGCGATTACTGACGATGTTCCCCGCTGGCGTGAAGCGTTACGTAGCCGCCTCAAAGATACCCACGTACCGCCGGAGCTAACAGAAGAGGTAATGTGCTATCAGCAAAGCCAGCTCCTCTCCACTCCGCAGTTTATCGTCCAGCTACCGCAAATCTTAGCGCTCCTGCACCGACTCCACTCACCATGGGCTGGGCAAGCGCAGCAACTGGTCGATGACAACAGTACTTTTACGCCCGCACTGCATACACTATTTCTCCAGCGCTGGCGCCTGAGCCTGGTGGTTCAAACCACCACGCTCAATCAGCAGCTACTGGAAGAAGAACGCGAACAGTTGCTCAGTGAAGTGCAGGAACGGATGACGCTCAGTGGCCAACTGGAACCTGTGCTGGCGGAAAATGACAACGCAGCGGGTCGTTTGTGGGACATGAGCGCAGGTCAAATCAAGCGCGGTGATTATCAGCTGATGGTGAAATACGGTGAGTTTCTAACGCAACAACCCGAACTTCAACGTCTGGCCGAACAGTTGGGGCGCTCCAGAGAAGCGAAATCCGTGCCGCGTAAAGATGCGCCAATGGAAACATTCCGTACGCTGGTGCGTGAACCGGCCACCGTCCCGGAACAGGTGGATGGCATTCAACAAAGCGATGATATCCTGCGTTTACTCCCCCCCGAACTGGCCACGTTGGGTATTACCGAACTGGAATATGAGTTCTATCGGCGGCTGGTGGAAAAGCAGCTCCTGACATACCGCCTGCATGGAGAAGCCTGGCGCGAGAAAGTCACAGAGCGGCCGGTTATACACCAGGATTTTGACGAACAACCTCGTGGACCGTTTATTGTCTGTGTCGATACCTCGGGATCGATGGGCGGATTTAACGAACAGTGTGCGAAAGCCTTTTGCCTCGCACTCATGCGCGTTGCACTCGCCGATAACCGTCGCTGTTTCATCATGCTATTTTCAACAGAAGTCGTGCGCTATGAGCTATCCGGTCCGGAAGGCATTGAGCAGGCAATCCGTTTTTTAAGCCAGCGTTTTCGCGGCGGTACTGACATTGCCAGTTGCTTTCGCGCCATTATTGAACGTATGCAAGGTCGGGAATGGTTTGATGCAGATGCGGTGGTGATTTCGGATTTTATCGCCCAGCGATTACCCGATGAAGTTGTCAACAAAGTGGGGGAATTACAGCGGGTACATCAGCACCGTTTTCATGCGGTCGCGATGTCAGCACACGGCAAACCCGGCATCATGCGCATTTTCGATCATATCTGGCGCTTTGATACCGGGATGCGAAGCCGCCTGCTCAGACGCTGGCGGCGTTAATTTTTTACAGCAGAGAAGCGACGCTTTCACGGACCTGTGCAGGCCACACACCGCACTGAACCTGGCCAATGTGCGGCAACTGCAGCAGCAGCATAGTCAGGCGTGACTGCCCAATACCGCCGCCAATGGTCTGCGGCATTTCGCCACGCAACAGTGCCTGGTGCCACTCCAGACTCAGGCGGTCTTCATCACCGGTCAGAGCAAGCTGGTGTTTCAGCGCATCGGCATCCACGCGGATCCCCATCGAAGACAGTTCAAACGCATCTTCCAGAACAGGGTTCCACACCAGGATATCACCGTTCAGACCAGCATGGCCCAGCTCGGAAGCGGAACTCCAGTCATCATAATCCGGAGCACGAACGTCATGACGGTGACCGTCGCTAAGTTTGCCGCCGATCCCGACCAGGAACACCGCGCCCAGCTCTTTTGCGATCGCACGTTCACGACCTTTTGCATCAAGATCCGGGTAGCGAGATAACAGCTCCTGGCTATGCACAAAGTGGATCTGCTCTGGCAGGAACGGTGCCAGACCAAATTCTTTGCTTACCGCAGCTTCGGTTGCCTTAATTCCCGCCCAGATAGCCTCTACTGTGCTTTTCAGAGTGGAGAATTGACGCTCACCGTCACCCATAACGCGCTCCCAGTCCCACTGGTCAACATAGACCGAGTGAAGCGGAGAGAGACGGTCCTCATCCGGGCGCAGAGCTTTCATATGCGTGTACAGCCCCTCGCCCGCGCTGAAGTCGTGTTGTCCCAGCGTTTGACGCTTCCACTTCGCCAGTGAATGAACCACTTCGAACTGAGCGTCTGGTAATGCTTTCACTTTCACCTGCACCGCTTTTTCACAGCCAGACAAGTTATCCTGCGTGCCATCTCCTACGCGGCTGAGGATCGGTGCCTGAACTTCGATCAGACCTAAACGCTCCTCCAGTTGACGAGAAAAATGAGATTTCACGAAGCTAATTTGACGTTGTTTGGCAATGTAAGCGGTTTTCATTATGTTTACTCCTGTGTCCTGTTGCCTATGATTAAGCAACAGAATGGAGGTAATATTCAATAATCAACAAACAAAAAGCCGACTTCGATTTTGATTCATTAAAATTAACGTCTAAAATAGAAAGAATCATTAATCTACATAAGAAAAACCTATGGAAAATTATCAGATCGACAATCTGGACCGCGGCATCCTTGATGCCCTGATGGAAAATGCCCGTACCGCCTACGCCGAACTGGCAAAACAGTTTGGTGTCAGCCCGGGTACCATCCACGTACGCGTTGAAAAGATGAAGCAGGCTGGGATCATTACCGGCGCACGTATTGATGTCAGTCCAAAACAACTGGGTTATGACGTCGGCTGCTTTATTGGCATCATCCTGAAAAGTGCTAAGGATTATCCATCTGCATTAGCCAGACTGGAAAGTCTCGATGAAGTGACCGAGGCGTATTACACCACCGGACATTACAGCATCTTTATTAAGGTGATGTGTAAATCTATCGATGCTCTGCAACAAGTACTTATCAACAAGATCCAAACAATTGATGAAATTCAATCCACAGAAACCTTGATCGTCTTGCAGAACCCGATCATGCGTACTATCAAGCCATGATCGCTTTTTTTAATCCCCTATTTTTCCACAGGTAGATCCCAGCTCGCTCACAGCGTACAATGCTGCCTCTTCATCGAGGTAGCGATCAATGGCAGATATCACTCTTATCAGCGGCAGCACGCTTGGCAGTGCGGAATATGTAGCAGAACATTTGGCTGAAAAGCTGGATGACGCTGGTTTTTCCAGCGAAATACTGCATGGACCGATGCTCGACGAGGTTCCAACTCAAGGGGTCTGGCTGGTAATCAGCTCAACGCACGGTGCGGGAGACATTCCTGATAACCTGCAACCTTTATATGACGCATTGCGCGAGCAGAAACCGGATCTTTCGCAGGTACGCTTTGGTGCCATCGGCATTGGTAGCCGTGAATATGACACGTTCTGCGGTGCGATTGACAAGCTGGAAGCTGAACTGAAGGCCTGCGGGGCGAAACAGATCGGTGAAACGCTCAGGATCAACGTACTGGAACATGAGATTCCGGAAGATCCGGCTGAAATTTGGTTGGGATCCTGGCATCCATTGCTCAGAGATTTGTAAAGATCGTACTTTTTTATGTGGATAACTCTGGTTAAAAGCTTGGATCAACCGGTAGTTATCCAAAGAATAACTGTTGTTCAGTTTTTGAGTTGTGTATAACCCTTCATTCTGATCCCAGCTTATACGGACCAGGATCACCGATCATTCACAGCTAATGATCCTCAACAACCCGTTGATCTTATTCAAAGGATCGCCCTTATCCACAGATAGTTGCGATCCTAATAAGAGATCACAATAAAACAGATCTCTAAATAAAAAGATCTTCTTTTTAATACCCAGGATCCGAGGTCTTTCTCCATCGACTAAAGTTGAGTAGAATCCACGGCCCGGGCTTCAATCCATTTTCACACCGCGTTATGCGAGGCAATTACCATGTTTTATCAGGATCCTTTTGACGTCATCATCATTGGCGGGGGTCATGCAGGCACCGAGGCCGCAATGGCCGCGGCGCGAATGGGTCAACAGACTCTGCTTTTGACACACAATATCGACACTCTGGGGCAAATGAGCTGCAACCCAGCGATTGGCGGCATTGGGAAGGGACACCTGGTAAAAGAAGTGGATGCGCTTGGCGGCCTGATGGCAACCGCGATCGACCATGCCGGCATCCAGTTTAGGATACTAAACGCCAGCAAAGGCCCGGCAGTTCGCGCCACTCGTGCTCAGGCGGATCGCGTGCTCTATCGTCAGGCGGTACGTACTGCGTTGGAGAACCAGCCGAATCTGATGATCTTCCAGCAAGCGGTTGAAGATCTGATTGTTGAAAACGATCGTGTTGTGGGTGCGGTGACTCAGATGGGTCTGAAGTTCCGTGCTAAAGCGGTTGTATTAACCGTAGGGACCTTCCTCGACGGAAAAATTCACATTGGTCTGGACAACTACAGCGGTGGCCGTGCAGGCGATCCGCCGTCTATTCCACTGTCACGTCGCCTGCGTGAGCTTCCGCTGCGCGTTAGTCGTTTGAAAACAGGTACACCGCCGCGTATTGATGCGCGTACCATCGATTTCAGCGTACTTGGCCAGCAAAACAGCGATAACCCGATGCCGGTCTTTTCGTTCCTTGGCGATGTTTCTCAACATCCGCGCCAGATGCCGTGCTACATCACGCATACTAACGAGAAAACCCATGACGTGATCCGTAATAACCTCGATCGTAGCCCGATGTATGCTGGCGTGATCGAAGGTATCGGCCCACGTTACTGCCCGTCGATCGAAGACAAAGTGATGCGCTTTGCCGATCGTAACCAGCACCAGATCTTCCTTGAACCGGAAGGTCTGACGTCTAACGAAATTTACCCGAACGGTATTTCCACCAGCCTGCCGTTTGACGTGCAGATGCAAATTGTCCGCTCCATGCAGGGGATGGAAAACGCCAAAATTGTTCGTCCTGGCTATGCTATTGAATATGATTTCTTCGATCCACGCGACCTGAAGCCAACTCTGGAAAGTAAATTCATTCAGGGTCTGTTCTTTGCCGGTCAGATTAACGGTACAACCGGTTACGAAGAAGCCGCCGCGCAAGGTTTGCTGGCGGGTCTGAACGCTGCACGCTTGTCCGCTGACAAAGAGGGGTGGGCTCCTGCGCGTTCTCAGGCCTATCTTGGTGTGCTGGTGGATGACCTGTGTACGTTGGGCACTAAAGAACCGTACCGCATGTTTACTTCGCGCGCAGAATACCGTTTGATGCTGCGCGAAGATAACGCCGATCTCCGTCTGACCGAAATTGGTCGTGAACTGGGTCTGGTGGGGGATGAACGCTGGGCGCGCTTCAATGAAAAACTGGAACGCATCGAACAAGAACGTCAGCGTTTGAAATCAACCTGGGTGAACCCGCTTGCTGAATCTGCTGCGGAAGTGAACGCGCACCTGGCAACGCCGCTGTCACGCGAGGCCAGTGGTGAAGATCTGCTGCGTCGTCCGGACATGACCTATGCGCAGCTGACATCATTGTCCGCATTTGCACCAGCGCTTGATGATCCTCAGGCGGCTGAACAGGTTGAGATTCAGGTTAAGTACGAAGGTTATATTGCCCGTCAGCAGGATGAAATCGAAAGACAACAGCGCAATGAGAACACGTTGCTGCCTGCGACTCTGGATTATCGTCAGGTTTCCGGTTTGTCGAATGAAGTTATTGCCAAGCTGAACGATCACAAACCTGTGTCAATCGGCCAGGCATCGCGCATTTCTGGTGTCACGCCTGCCGCCATCTCCATTCTGCTGGTTTGGCTGAAAAAACAAGGTATGCTGCGCCGTAGCGCTTAATCACACTATTTGGGCGGGGGCGCTACGCTTGCCCGCCCTGCAAATTTGTCGACCCGATAAGCTATAGCGCAGCGGGTAATTGATTATTAACAGGTAACGACCGTGCTCAACAAACTCTCTCGTCTGCTGGCTGATGCTGGTATTTCTCTTACCGATCACCAGAAAAATCAGCTGATTGCGTATGTCGATATGCTGCACAAATGGAATAAAGCGTACAACCTGACATCGGTGCGGGACCCCAACGAAATGCTGGTGCGCCATATTCTGGACAGCATTGTTGTTGCCCCCCATCTGCTGGGCGAGCGTTTTATTGATGTCGGCACGGGACCGGGCTTACCGGGAATTCCACTTTCTATCGTGCGTCCTGAGGCGCATTTTACTCTGCTGGATAGTCTGGGAAAACGCGTACGCTTTCTGCGTCAGGTACAACATGAGCTTAAACTGGACAACATCACTCCAGTACAAAGCAGGGTAGAAGAATTCCCTTCCGAGCCACCTTTTGATGGCGTGATAAGTCGTGCTTTTGCGTCTCTTAACGACATGCTGAGCTGGTGCCACCATTTACCCGGTCAGAACGGGCGTTTTTATGCTTTAAAAGGGCAATTACCGGAAGATGAGATCGCCACACTGCCTGCGGCGTTCAGCGTAGAATCAGTTGTAAAATTACGGGTTCCGCAACTGGATGGTGAGCGCCATTTGGTGGTTATTAAGCCAAACAAAATTTAATATTTATCAAAAAAAACAGAAAAAAAGCAGCCCTGCAGGTGTTAAATACCGGGGGTTATAGAGGGGGGAAGTGGTGTTACATTTCACCTCTGTCTTACTGTTTTGCATCATAACTATAACGTACCGTTTTTTGTTAAAAGCGAAACAAGTCAACTGTGAAAATATCAGTCTGCTAAAAATAGAACCTAAGAATCACCGTTTTGTGTTAATTATTTATTATAAATGTCAATGAGCGGTTTTTTTGTTGTTAGGGTCTATTTCTAAAATAGTGACGATTTTTACGCTTAAATATCAAAAAGATGAAAAGGCATCATTTGCCACGTAAATTAATTGTGCGAAGGTGAATATGTTCAATATGTGATCTGGTGCACGCTTTGTCGCCAGTGTTTACGCGGTATTTGCAGTTTTGCATGATCGTTCACAGTTTGCCGAAAAGTAATAAATGTGGCCTGGAGAAAAATATTTAAACATTTATTCACTTTTTAGCTACTTATTGTTTGAAATCACGAAGCCGCACCGTATAATTTGACCGCTTTTTGATGCTTGACTCTAAGCCATAAAGAACGTTTTATACGACACGCGGCATACCTCGAAGGGAGCAGGAGTAAAAACGTGATGTCTATGTCGCTCTTGAGTCGAAACGTTGCTCGTAAGCTTCTGCTCACACAGCTTCTGGCGGTAATAGCAAGTGGATTGCTGTTTAGCCTCAAAGACCCTTTCTGGGGCATCTCCGCATTGTGCGGGGGATTGGCAGTGTTACTGCCTAATATGTTGTTTATGATATTTGCCTGGCGTCACCAGGCACATACACCAGCAAAGGGCCGAGTGGCCTGGTCGTTCGCTTTCGGCGAAGCCTTCAAGGTGTTAGCGATGCTGGTTTTGCTTGTGGTGGCGTTGGCGGTTTTGAAGGCGGTGTTCTTACCGCTGATCGTTACGTGGGTTTTGGTGCTGGTGGTTCAGATACTGGCACCGGCTGTAATTAACAACAAAGGGTAAAAGGCATCATGGCTTCTGAAAATATGACGCCGCAGGAATACATAGGGCACCATCTGAATAACCTTCAGTTGGACCTGCGTACTTTCTCGCTGGTAGATCCGCATAACCCCCCAGCCACCTTCTGGACGCTCAATATTGACTCCATGTTCTTCTCGGTGGTGCTGGGTCTGTTGTTCCTGCTTATGTTCCGTAGCGTGGCCAAAAAGGCAACCAGCGGCGTACCAGGGAAATTTCAGACCGCGATTGAGCTGGTAATCGGCTTTGTTCATGGCAGTGTCAAAGACATGTACCATGGCAAAAGCAAGGTTATCGCACCGCTTGCCCTGACGATCTTCGTCTGGGTCTTCCTGATGAACCTGATGGATTTACTGCCAATCGACCTGCTGCCGTATATTGCTGAGCATATACTGGGCCTGCCGGCGCTGCGCGTAGTTCCGTCTGCGGACGTAAACATCACCCTGTCGATGGCGCTGGGCGTGTTTATCCTGATTCTGTTCTACAGCATCAAAATGAAAGGCATCGGCGGCTTCGCGAAAGAGTTGACGCTGCAGCCGTTCAATCACTGGGCGTTCATTCCTGTCAACTTAATCCTTGAAGGGGTAAGCCTGCTGTCCAAACCAGTTTCTCTTGGTCTGCGACTGTTCGGCAACATGTACGCTGGTGAGCTGATTTTCATTCTGATTGCTGGTCTGTTGCCGTGGTGGTCACAGTGGATTCTGAATGTGCCGTGGGCCATTTTCCACATACTGATTATCACGCTGCAAGCCTTCATCTTCATGGTTCTGACGATTGTCTATCTGTCGATGGCGTCTGAAGAGCATTAATTTACCAACACTACTACGTTTTAACTGAAACAAACTGGAGACTGTCATGGAAAACCTGAATATGGATCTGCTGTACATGGCTGCCGCTGTGATGATGGGTCTGGCGGCAATCGGTGCTGCGATCGGTATCGGCATCCTCGGGGGTAAATTCCTGGAAGGCGCAGCGCGTCAACCTGATCTGATTCCTCTGCTGCGTACTCAGTTCTTTATCGTTATGGGTCTGGTGGATGCTATCCCGATGATCGCTGTAGGTCTGGGTCTGTACGTGATGTTCGCTGTCGCGTAGTAAGCGTTGCTTGAATTAAGAGCAATATCAGAACGTTAACTAGATAGAGGCATTGTGCTGTGAATCTTAACGCAACAATCCTCGGCCAGGCCATCGCGTTTGTCCTGTTCGTTCTGTTCTGCATGAAGTACGTATGGCCGCCATTAATGGCAGCCATCGAAAAACGTCAAAAAGAAATTGCTGACGGTCTTGCTTCTGCTGAACGAGCACATAAGGATCTTGACCTTGCAAAGGCCAGCGCGACTGACCAGCTGAAAAAAGCGAAGGCGGAAGCTCAGGTAATTATCGAGCAGGCAAACAAACGCCGCGCTCAGATCCTGGACGAAGCTAAAACTGAAGCAGAGCAGGAACGTACTAAAATCGTGGCACAAGCGCAGGCGGAAATTGACGCCGAGCGTAAACGTGCTCGCGAAGAGCTGCGTAAGCAAGTTGCTGTCCTGGCTGTTGCTGGCGCCGAGAAGATCATCGAACGTTCCGTGGATGAAGCTGCTAACAGCGACATCGTGGACAAACTTGTCGCTGAACTGTAAGGAGGGAGGGGCTGATGTCTGAATTTATTACGGTAGCTCGCCCCTACGCCAAAGCAGCTTTTGACTTTGCCGTTGAGCACCAAAGCGTTGACCGTTGGCAGGATATGCTGACGTTTGCCGCTGAGGTGACGAAGAACGAACAAATGGCAGAGCTTCTCTCTGGCGCACTGGCGCCGGAAACGCTCGCTGAGTCGTTTATCGCAATCTGCGGTGAGCAGTTAGACGAAAGCGGTCAAAACCTGATTAAGGTAATGGCTGAAAATAACCGTCTTAATGCGCTCCCGGATGTTCTTGAGCAGTTTATTCACCTGCGTGCAGCCAGTGAGGCTATCTCTGAGGTAGAAGTCACTTCTGCCAATGCACTGAGTGATGAACAGCTTACGAAGATTAGTGCAGCGATGGAAAAACGTCTGTCACGCAAAGTTAAGCTGAATTGCAAAATCGATAAGTCTGTAATGGCAGGCGTAATCATCCGTGCGGGTGATATGGTCATTGATGGCAGCGTACGCGGCCGTCTTGAGCGCCTTGCAGACGTCTTGCAGTCTTAAGGGGACTGGAGCATGCAACTGAATTCCACCGAAATCAGCGAACTGATCAAGCAGCGCATTGCTCAGTTCAGTGTTGTGAGTGAAGCTCACAACGAAGGTACTATTGTTTCTGTAAGTGACGGTGTTATCCGCATCCACGGTCTTGCTGACTGTATGCAGGGGGAAATGATCTCTCTGCCGGGTAACCGTTACGCTATCGCACTGAACCTGGAGCGCGACTCCGTAGGTGCAGTTGTGATGGGTCCGTACGCTGACCTCGCCGAAGGCATGAAGGTTAAGTGTACGGGGCGTATTCTGGAAGTTCCGGTTGGCCGTGGCCTGCTGGGTCGTGTGGTGAACACTCTGGGTTCCCCAATTGACGGTAAAGGTCCGGTTGATAACGATGGCTTCTCGCCAATCGAAGTTATCGCACCAGGCGTAATCGAACGTCAGTCCGTAGATCAGCCGGTACAGACCGGTTATAAATCCGTTGATGCCATGATCCCAATCGGTCGTGGCCAGCGTGAGTTGATCATCGGTGACCGTCAGACCGGTAAAACCGCGATGGCAATCGATGCCATCATCAACCAGCGTGACTCCGGCATCAAATGTGTGTACGTGGCTATCGGCCAGAAAGCGTCCACCATTTCTAACGTGGTTCGTAAACTGGAAGAACATGGCGCACTGTCCAACACCATCGTTGTTGTGGCGACCGCGTCTGAATCTGCTGCACTGCAATACCTGGCACCTTATGCCGGTTGCGCAATGGGCGAATACTTCCGTGACCGCGGTGAAGATGCACTGATCGTTTATGATGACCTGTCCAAACAGGCTGTTGCTTACCGTCAGGTTTCCCTGCTGCTCCGTCGTCCACCAGGACGTGAAGCATTCCCAGGTGACGTATTTTACCTCCACTCCCGTCTGCTGGAACGCGCATCCCGCGTTAACGCGGAATACGTTGAGAAATTCACCAATGGTGAAGTCAAAGGTAAAACCGGCTCCCTGACCGCGCTGCCGATTATCGAAACCCAGGCGGGTGACGTTTCTGCGTTCGTTCCGACCAACGTAATTTCCATTACCGATGGTCAGATCTTCCTGGAAACCAACCTGTTCAACTCCGGTATTCGTCCGGCAGTTAACCCGGGGATCTCCGTATCTCGTGTAGGTGGTGCAGCGCAGACCAAGATCATCAAGAAACTGTCCGGTGGTATCCGTACCGCTCTGGCACAGTATCGTGAACTGGCAGCGTTTTCTCAGTTCGCTTCCGACCTTGACGAAGCTACGCGTAAGCAGTTGAGCCACGGTCAGAAAGTAACTGAACTGCTGAAGCAGAAACAGTATGCCCCAATGTCTGTTGCACAGCAGGGTGTGGTGCTGTTTGCGGCTGAACGCGGTTACCTCGAAGATGTGGAACTGGCGAAAATCGGTAGCTTCGAAGCGGCTCTGCTGGCTTACGTTGACCGTGATCACGCTCCGCTGATGCAAGAGATTAACCAGTCCGGTGGCTATAACGATGAAATCGAAGGCAAGCTGAAAGCTATCCTCGATTCCTTCAAAGCAACCCAGTCCTGGTAACGTCTGGCGGTCTGTCTTAGGACGGACCGCAAGGCATTGAGGAGAAGCTCATGGCCGGCGCAAAAGAGATACGTAGTAAGATCGCAAGCGTCCAGAACACGCAGAAGATCACTAAAGCGATGGAGATGGTCGCCGCTTCCAAAATGCGTAAATCGCAGGATCGCATGGCGGCCAGCCGTCCTTATGCAGAGACCATGCGCAAAGTGATTGGTCACCTTGCGAATGGTAATCTGGAATATAAGCACCCTTACCTGGAAGAACGCGACGTTAAGCGCGTGGGCTACCTGGTGGTGTCGACCGACCGTGGTCTGTGCGGTGGCTTGAACATTAACCTGTTTAAAAAGCTGCTGGCGGATATGAAAACATGGTCCGATAAAGGCGTTCAGTGCGACATCGCAATGATCGGCTCTAAGGGCGTGTCTTTCTTTAATTCCGTAGGCGGTAACGTGGTTGCTCAGGTAACCGGTATGGGGGATAACCCTTCCCTGTCCGAACTGATTGGCCCGGTTAAAGTGATGCTGCAGGCCTACGATGAAGGTCGTCTGGACAGACTGTACGTTGTCAGCAACAAATTTATTAACACCATGTCTCAGGTTCCGACTCTCACTCAGCTGCTGCCTTTACCGGCTTCAGAAGATGAAGAGTTAAAACAAAAAGCCTGGGATTACCTGTATGAACCAGACCCGAAACCGCTGCTGGATACCCTGCTGCGTCGTTACGTTGAATCTCAGGTTTATCAGGGCGTGGTAGAAAACCTGGCCAGCGAGCAGGCCGCACGTATGGTGGCGATGAAAGCCGCGACCGACAATGGCGGCAGCCTGATTAAAGAGCTGCAGTTGGTATACAACAAAGCTCGTCAGGCCAGCATTACTCAGGAACTCACCGAAATCGTCGGTGGTGCATCCGCGGTATAACCAGGTTAATTCGTAGAGGATTCAAGATGGCTACTGGAAAAATTGTCCAGGTAATCGGCGCCGTGGTTGACGTCGAATTCCCTCAGGATGCCGTACCGCGCGTGTACGATGCTCTTGAGGTTATGAATGGTAAAGAGAGCCTGGTGCTGGAAGTTCAGCAGCAGCTCGGCGGCGGTATCGTACGTACCATCGCCATGGGTTCTTCCGACGGTCTGCGTCGTGGTCTGGAAGTTAAAGACCTCGAACACCCGATCGAAGTCCCGGTAGGTAAAGCAACTCTGGGTCGTATCATGAACGTTCTGGGTCACCCGATCGACATGAAAGGCGATATCGGTGAAGAAGAGCGTTGGGCTATCCACCGCGCAGCACCTTCCTATGAAGAGCTGTCCAGCTCTCAGGAACTGCTGGAAACCGGCATCAAAGTTATCGACCTGATGTGTCCGTTCGCTAAGGGCGGTAAAGTTGGTCTGTTCGGTGGTGCGGGTGTAGGTAAAACCGTAAACATGATGGAGCTGATCCGTAACATCGCGATCGAGCACTCCGGTTACTCTGTGTTTGCGGGTGTGGGTGAACGTACTCGTGAGGGTAACGACTTCTACCACGAAATGACCGACTCCAACGTTCTGGATAAAGTATCCCTGGTTTATGGCCAGATGAACGAGCCGCCGGGAAACCGTCTGCGCGTTGCGCTGACCGGTCTGACCATGGCTGAGAAATTCCGTGACGAAGGTCGTGACGTACTGCTGTTCGTCGATAACATCTATCGTTACACCCTGGCCGGTACGGAAGTATCCGCACTGCTGGGTCGTATGCCATCAGCGGTAGGTTACCAGCCGACCCTGGCGGAAGAGATGGGTGTTCTGCAGGAACGTATCACTTCTACCAAAACCGGTTCTATCACCTCCGTTCAGGCGGTATACGTACCTGCGGATGACTTGACTGACCCATCCCCAGCAACCACCTTTGCTCACCTGGATGCAACCGTGGTACTGAGCCGTCAGATCGCTTCTCTGGGTATTTACCCGGCAGTTGATCCGCTGGACTCCACCAGCCGTCAGCTGGATCCGCTGGTTGTTGGTCAGGAACACTATGACACTGCGCGTGGCGTACAGTCCCTGCTGCAGCGTTATCAGGAACTGAAAGACATCATCGCCATCCTGGGTATGGATGAACTGTCTGAAGAAGATAAACTGGTGGTAGCTCGTGCGCGTAAGATCCAGCGCTTCCTGTCCCAGCCGTTCTTCGTTGCGGAAGTATTCACCGGTTCTCCGGGTAAATACGTTTCCCTGAAAGACACCATCCGTGGCTTTAAAGGCATCATGGAAGGCGAATACGACCACCTGCCAGAGCAGGCGTTCTACATGGTTGGTTCTATCGACGAAGCCGTAGAAAAAGCCAAAAAACTTTAACGCCTTAATCGGAGGGTGATATGGCAATGACTTACCACCTGGACGTCGTCAGCGCAGAGCAACAAATGTTCTCTGGTCTGGTCGAAAAAATCCAGGTAACGGGTAGTGAAGGTGAACTGGGTATTTTCCCGGGTCACGCACCGCTGCTCACCGCCATTAAGCCTGGTATGATCCGCATCGTTAAACAGTTCGGTCATGAAGAGTTTATCTATCTGTCCGGCGGCATTCTTGAAGTGCAGCCTGGCAACGTGACCGTACTGGCTGATACCGCGATTCGCGGTCAGGATCTCGATGAAGCGAGAGCCCTGGAAGCGAAACGCAAGGCTGAAGAGCATATTAAGAGCTCTCATGGTGACGTGGATTACGCTCAGGCATCTGCGGAACTGGCCAAAGCGATCGCGAAACTGCGCGTTATCGAGTTGACCAAAAAAGCGATGTAACACCGGCTTGAAAATACGAAAACCAGTCTGCTCGCAGGCTGGTTTTTTTTTGCCTGTGTTTTAGATATTTTGAAACTGAAAAGGCGTTTTGATTTTATGTGATCTGCATCACATAACTATTGATCGATTAAAAAATGAAGCGTAGACTTGTTTTTGTGATGTATGTCACATAATTAACTCAGATAAAAACAGGATACCAACATGAAATTGTTCAACAAAATCATCGCCCTTTTCAGCAGTATGGACGTTTAGTCATACCTGTCTGTTATGTGGCGCGAGGCTTCACATCGTTGAGAGCAAGCGCCATTTATTTAGCTCCTTACCCTCTTGTTTGTACACTCCTCCTCTCCCCCTAATTGTTACCTTCTCCATTTTTCTGCTTGTCACTGAATCATATAAAAAAATCGTGCGTTGCTTACCCAATTCTTTATTCATGGGGCAAAAAAATAGCAAAAACATTAACCTAAGGCTTTAATAAGAGCATGCTCCTGGTTTTTGGGAGACAAAAGGCGCCGATATAGTCGAAAATAGTGAGTTAATAGTTAGGGATTTTCCCCTATTGAACGTTTTATCTTCGGCCCATTTCATGATGAAAAAAATGTAGTATTTTCAATGTGAAAGGGTATAAATTCGTTCTCAAATGACAGTCAGGATGTGTATGTTGAATAATGCTATGAGCGTCGTGATCCTTGCCGCAGGCAAAGGTACACGTATGTATTCCGATCTTCCTAAAGTGCTGCACACTCTCGCAGGAAAAGCGATGGTGCAGCATGTTATTGATGCCGCTAATGAATTAGGCGCAACTCATGTACACCTGGTCTACGGGCATGGTGGTGATTTGCTTCAGCAGACGTTGAAAGATGGCAATCTGAACTGGGTTCTGCAGGCAGAGCAGTTGGGAACCGGTCATGCAATGCAGCAGGCTGCACCGTTCTTTGGTGATGACGAAGACATTTTAATGCTTTATGGCGATGTGCCGTTAATCTCCACCGAAACGTTACGCCGCCTGCGCGATGCTAAACCTCAGGGTGGTATTGGCTTATTAACCGTAAAACTGGACGACCCAACCGGCTATGGGCGTATTACGCGTGATAACGGCAAAGTTACTGGCATCGTTGAGCACAAAGATGCGACCGACGAGCAACGCCAGATCCAGGAAATTAACACCGGCATCCTGATTGCCAATGGCGCTGATATGAAGCGCTGGTTGTCTAAACTGACCAACAACAACGTGCAGGGTGAATATTACATCACCGATATCATTGCGATGGCGTACCAGGAAGGTCGCGAAATTGCTGCGGTACATCCGGCACGTATTAGCGAAACCGAAGGGGTGAATAACCGTCTTCAGTTATCCCGTCTTGAACGTGTCTATCAGTCCGAACAAGCAGAGAAACTGCTGTTAGCAGGCGTTATGCTGCGCGATCCAGCACGTTTTGATCTTCGCGGTTCGCTTATTCACGGGCGCGATGTTGAAATTGATACTAACGTTATCATTGAAGGCAACGTAACCCTTGGCGATCGCGTCAAGATTGGTACTGGCTGCATTATCAAAAACAGCGTAATTGGCGATGGCTGTGAGCTTAGCCCGTACAGCGTGGTGGAAGATGCCCATCTGGAAGCGGCCTGTACAATCGGGCCTTTTGCGCGTCTGCGCCCAGGCGCTGAGCTGCTGGAAGGTGCGCACGTGGGTAACTTCGTCGAAATGAAAAAAGCGCGTCTGGGTAAAGGTTCTAAAGCGGGTCATCTGACGTATCTCGGCGACGCTGAAATTGGCGATAACGTGAATATCGGCGCGGGTACGATTACCTGTAACTACGATGGCGCTAATAAGTTTAAAACCATTATTGGCGATGATGTTTTTGTCGGTTCTGATACTCAGCTGGTGGCTCCCGTCACCGTGGGTAAAGGCGCGACGATCGCTGCCGGAACCACAGTGACGCGTAATATTGCTGATAACGAGCTGGTATTAAGCCGTGTACCTCAGGTCCATAAACAGGGCTGGCAGCGCCCGGTGAAGAAGAAGTAATAATTTTTGCCTGATGGCGGTTTTGCCTTATCCGGCCTACGTGCGGCGACGTTTTGTAGGTTAATAAGTGCTTACGCTATCAGGCAGACAGGAGATGAGGGGATAACATAATCCTCCACTCTAAAAGCAGTACCTATAAAAATAACCCCACTCTCTACAAGGCTCGGGGCACCCGGAATACGGGGATTACCCAAAGTTTTTCGTGCTGTAGCAAGCGTAACCAACGTAGCTACGGAGTGAAAGACGAAGGGGAAACAGGTTGACCGACAACGACAGGCACAATGCCTAAATTCGGAATCAAAAAATATGTGTGGAATTGTTGGCGCTATCGCGCAGCGTGATGTAGCTGAAATCCTTCTCGAAGGTTTACGTCGTCTGGAATATCGTGGTTATGACTCAGCCGGCCTGGCTGTTGTTGATGCTGAAGGTAACATGACCCGTCTGCGTCGTCTGGGTAAAGTTCAGATGCTGACTGCTGCAGCGGAAGAACATCCGTTACACGGTGGTACGGGTATCGCCCACACCCGCTGGGCAACACATGGCGAACCTTCAGAAGCGAACGCGCATCCGCATGTTTCTGAGCACATTGTGGTGGTGCATAACGGCATCATCGAAAACCATGAACCGCTGCGTGAAATGTTGAAAGCGCGTGGTTACACCTTCGTATCTGAAACGGACACCGAAGTGATTGCTCACCTGGTGCACTGGGAGCTGGAACAGGGCGGTACACTGCGTGAAGCGGTACTGCGTACTATTCCGCAATTGCGCGGCGCATACGGTACGGTGATTATGGATACCCGTAATCCTGAAACACTGCTGGCGGCGCGTTCTGGTAGCCCGCTGGTTATCGGTCTGGGCATGGGTGAAAACTTTATCGCTTCCGACCAGCTGGCGCTGCTGCCGGTAACCCGTCGCTTTATCTTCCTGGAAGAAGGTGATATCGCCGAGGTAACGCGTCGTTCAGTCTCTATTTTTGACAAGACTGGCGCTGAAGTAAAACGTCAGGATATTGAATCTAATCTGCAATATGACGCGGGCGAAAAAGGTATTTATCGCCACTACATGCAGAAAGAGATCTATGAGCAACCGAACGCGATTAAAAATACGCTGACCGGGCGTATCAGTCATGGCGAAGTGGATTTAAGTGAGCTTGGCCCTAATGCCAACGCGTTGCTGTCTCAGGTTGAGCATATTCAGATTATTGCCTGCGGTACGTCATACAACTCAGGCATGGTATCCCGTTACTGGTTTGAGTCGCTGGCTGGCATTCCCTGTGATGTGGAAATCGCTTCTGAGTTCCGTTATCGCAAATCCGCTGTGCGTCGTAACAGTCTGATGATTACCCTGTCTCAGTCCGGTGAAACGGCGGATACCCTGGCGGGTCTGCGCTTATCTAAAGAGCTGGGCTATCTGGGGTCGCTGGCAATCTGTAACGTTCCTGGCTCTTCTCTGGTTCGTGAATCTGACCTGGCGATGATGACAAATGCCGGGACCGAAATCGGCGTGGCCTCAACGAAAGCATTTACCACCCAGCTGACAGTTCTGTTGATGCTGGTGGCGAAGCTGTCTCGTCTGAAAGGGCTGGATGCGTCTATTGAACAAGAGATTGTTCACGGGTTGCAGGCGCTGCCGAGCCGTATTGAGCAGATGCTGTCACAGGACAAACGTATTGCTGCACTGGCGGAAGACTTCTCTGACAAACACCATGCACTGTTCCTTGGTCGTGGTGATCAGTACCCTATTGCGCTGGAAGGCGCCCTGAAGCTGAAAGAGATTTCTTATATTCACGCAGAAGCGTATGCCGCTGGTGAACTGAAGCATGGTCCGCTGGCGCTGATTGACGCTGATATGCCGGTTATCGTGGTTGCACCGAACAATGAGTTGCTGGAAAAACTGAAATCCAACATTGAAGAAGTGCGTGCCCGTGGCGGCCAGTTGTACGTCTTCGCTGATCAGGATGCAGGATTTATCAGTAATGAAAATATGCACATCATCGAGATGCCGCATGTGGAAGAGGTGATTGCACCGATCTTCTATACCGTTCCGCTGCAGTTGCTTGCGTATCACGTCGCGCTGATTAAAGGTACTGACGTGGATCAGCCGCGTAACCTGGCAAAATCGGTTACTGTGGAATAAGCAATACCTCGCTGAACTGAAAATGCCCTGCTCAAAGCGGGGCATTTTTTTAAACGTGTTCTGTTTTTAATCAATTATCCCGCCTGTTTTATGTGACAGTCCGTCATCTTCAGCTACTGTTTTCAGTGTCATAAAAAGAAAATTTTGCCGAAATATGATTGTCGTACAATCAGTTAATTTGCTGTTTTTATGAGATTTTTAATTGTTCCTGGCGCATTATTTTTCATTGTCATAAAACTGTCATATTTCGTACATTTAACTGTCACCTGTTTGTCCTATTTTGCTCATCGTAGCCACTAAACAATGATTTACGAAAATCTTGCAGGAGACATTATGAAAGTTATGCGTACCACTGTCGCAACTGTTGTCGCCGCGACCTTATCTATGAGCGCGTTCTCTGCCTTTGCTGCAGCGAGCCTGACAGGTGCTGGTGCAACTTTTCCTGCGCCAGTGTATGCCAAATGGGCTGATACTTATCAGAAAGAGACCGGTAGCAAAGTAAACTACCAGGGTATCGGCTCCTCCGGTGGTGTAAAACAAATTACCGCAAATACCGTTGATTTCGGTGCATCAGATGCGCCGTTATCTGACGAGAAGTTGGCTCAGGAAGGCCTGTTCCAGTTCCCGACAGTGATCGGCGGTGTGGTGCTGGCGGTGAATATCCCTGGCCTGAAGTCCGGTGAACTGGTGCTTGACGGTAAAACCTTGGGCGATATCTACCTCGGCAAAATTAAGAAGTGGGATGATGAAGCCATCACCAAACTGAACCCGGGTCTGAAGCTGCCTTCTCAGAACATTGCCGTTGTGCGTCGTGCAGATGGTTCCGGTACCTCCTTCGTCTTCACCAGCTACCTGGCGAAAGTGAACGAAGAGTGGAAATCTAAAATTGGCGCAGGCTCTACTGTGAACTGGCCGACCGGTCTGGGCGGTAAAGGTAATGACGGTATCGCTGCGTTCGTACAGCGTCTGCCAGGCTCTATTGGCTACGTTGAGTATGCTTATGCTAAGCAGAACAACCTGGCATACACCAAACTGGTTTCTGCTGATGGCAAACCGGTAAGCCCGACAGAAGAAAACTTTGCCAATGCGGCTAAAGGTGCTGACTGGAGCAAAACCTTCGCTCAGGATCTGACGAACCAGAAAGGTGACAATGCGTGGCCAATCACTTCCACCACCTTCATCCTGGTTCATAAAGAGCAGAAGAAACCAGAGCAAGGCGTTGAAGTGCTGAAATTCTTTGACTGGGCATATAAAAATGGCGGCAAACAGGCTAACGACCTGGATTACGCCAGCTTGCCGGACAGCGTGGTTGAGCAGATTCGTGCTGCATGGAAGACCAACGTGAAAGACAGCAGCGGTAAAGCGCTGTACTAACAGGATATTTTTGACGAAGATGGCGGGTGGCGCTGGTGCTTTCCCGCCCTACGGTTCATCCTGTAGGCCCGGTAAGCGCCAGCGCCACCGGGCATATTCGTAAGACGTCTCAAACAGAAGAGTGATTTATGGCTGCAACCAAGCCTGCTTTTAACCCGCCGGGTAAAAAGGGTGACATGATATTCAGCGCGCTGGTAAAACTGGCTGCGCTGATTGTGCTATTGATGTTGGGTGGCATTATTGTCTCTCTGATCATCTCCTCCTGGCCAAGCATCCAGAAATTTGGTTTCTCATTCCTTTGGACCAAAGACTGGGATGCGCCAAATGATATCTACGGCGCACTGGTACCGATTTACGGTACGTTGGTCACCTCACTTATCGCACTGCTGATCGCAGTTCCGGTGAGTTTCGGTATTGCTTTGTTCCTGACGGAACTTGCACCTGGCTGGCTGAGACGCCCGCTGGGTATCGCTATTGAACTGCTGGCGGCGATCCCGAGTATCGTTTACGGCATGTGGGGTCTGTTTATCTTTGCCCCGTTGTTTGCGACGTATTTCCAGGAGCCGGTCGGTAATATTCTTTCCAACATTCCGTTTGTTGGCGCACTGTTTGCTGGCCCTGCATTTGGTATCGGTATTCTGGCTGCTGGTGTGATCCTCGCCATCATGATCATCCCGTACATTGCGGCGGTTATGCGTGATGTGTTCGAGCAAACGCCGGTACTGATGAAAGAGTCAGCTTACGGTATTGGCTGTACTACCTGGGAAGTTATCTGGCGTATCGTTCTGCCGTTCACTAAAAACGGTGTGATTGGCGGCGTAATGCTGGGGCTTGGCCGCGCGCTGGGTGAAACCATGGCGGTGACCTTTATCATCGGTAACACCTACCAACTCGACAGCGCATCGCTGTATATGCCGGGCAACAGTATCACCTCTGCGCTGGCAAACGAATTTGCTGAAGCGGAATCGGGTCTGCATGTTGCGGCACTGATGGAACTGGGTCTGATCCTGTTTGTGATCACCTTCATCGTACTGGCAGCGTCTAAGTTCATGATCATGCGCCTTGCGAAAAACGAGGGGGCACGCTAATGGCTACGCTGGAAATGCAAAACACCGCCGCACTGGCAGAATCACGCCGTAAAATGCAGGCGCGTCGCCGTCTGAAGAACCGCATCGCGCTGACGCTCTCGATGGCGACGATGGCATTTGGTCTGTTCTGGCTTATCTGGATCCTGATGTCCACGATTACCCGTGGCATTGACGGTATGTCGCTGGCACTGTTCACTGAAATGACTCCGCCGCCGAACACCGCGGGTGGTGGTCTGGCGAACGCGCTTGCCGGGAGTGGGCTGTTGATTCTGTGGGCGACCGTGTTTGGTACACCGCTCGGTATTATGGCGGGCATCTACCTGGCGGAATACGGGCGTAAGTCCTGGCTGGCTGAAGTCATCCGCTTTATCAACGATATCCTGTTGTCTGCACCATCGATTGTGGTCGGTCTGTTCGTTTACACCATCGTGGTGGCAAAAATGGAACACTTCTCCGGCTGGGCGGGCGTGATTGCGCTGGCGCTGCTGCAGGTACCTATCGTTATTCGAACCACTGAGAACATGCTCAAACTGGTGCCGGATAGTCTGCGAGAAGCCGCCTATGCGTTGGGTACACCAAAGTGGAAGATGATTTCCGCGATCACCCTGAAGGCGTCTGTGTCGGGCATTATTACCGGTATTCTGCTGGCAATTGCCCGTATTGCTGGTGAAACGGCTCCGCTGCTGTTTACGTCGCTCTCCAACCAATTCTGGAGCACTGACATGATGCAGCCAATCGCCAACCTGCCGGTCACTATCTTTAAGTTTGCGATGAGCCCATTTGCTGAATGGCAGCAACTGGCTTGGGCTGGGGTACTGATTATTACCCTGTGCGTACTGCTGCTGAACATTCTGGCGCGCGTGATTTTCGCGAAGAAGAAACACGGTTAATTTTTACGGCGTGGCTGATGCGGCGCCGGATGAGGAAGAGATTGAAATGAGTATGGTTGATACTGCCCCAGGTAAGATTCAGGTTCGTGATTTGAACTTCTACTATGGCAAATTCCATGCCCTGAAGAACATCAACCTGGATATTGCGAAGAACCAGGTAACGGCGTTTATCGGGCCGTCAGGCTGTGGTAAATCAACGCTGCTGCGTACCTTCAACAAAATGTTTGAACTGTACCCGGAGCAGCGTGCGGAAGGTGAAATCCTGTTGGATGGTGACAATATTCTCACCAATACCCAGGATATCGCGCTGCTGCGTGCCAAAGTCGGCATGGTTTTCCAGAAGCCAACGCCGTTTCCGATGTCTATCTACGACAATATCGCGTTTGGCGTGCGTCTGTTTGAGAAGCTTTCCCGTGCCGATATGGACGAGCGCGTGCAGTGGGCGTTGACCAAAGCCGCACTGTGGAATGAAACCAAAGATAAATTACACCAGAGCGGATACTCTCTCTCCGGTGGTCAGCAGCAGCGTTTGTGCATTGCGCGTGGTATCGCCATTCGCCCGGAAGTGCTTCTGCTTGATGAACCGTGTTCAGCGCTTGACCCGATCTCCACCGGGCGTATTGAAGAGCTGATCACTGAGCTGAAAGAGGATTACACCGTCGTTATCGTCACCCACAACATGCAGCAGGCTGCGCGTTGTTCTGACCATACGGCGTTTATGTACCTGGGCGAGTTGATTGAGTTCAGCAACACGGACGATCTGTTCACCAAACCCGCGAAGAAACAAACAGAAGACTACATTACTGGCCGCTACGGTTGATATGCCCGGGCATCTGGAGAAATGATGGATAACCTTAACCTTAATAAACATATTTCCGGTCAGTTCAACGCTGAACTGGAGAGCATTCGTACCCAGGTGATGACCATGGGCGGCATGGTTGAGCAGCAGCTTTCTGATGCGATTACCGCCATGCACAATCAGGACAGCGATCTGGCGAAGCGCGTCATTGAGGGCGATAAAAACGTCAACATGATGGAAGTGGCGATTGATGAAGCCTGCGTGCGTATCATCGCCAAACGTCAGCCGACAGCGAGCGACCTGCGCCTGGTGATGGCGATCATCAAAACCATCGCTGAGCTGGAGCGTATTGGTGACGTCGCGGATAAAATCTGCCGTACTGCGCTGGAGAAATTCTCCCAGCAGCATCAACCGCTGTTGGTCAGTCTGGAGTCGCTGGGCCGTCACACCGTGCAGATGTTGCACGACGTGTTGGATGCCTTTGCGCGTATGGATCTGGATGAAGCGGTACGTATCTACCGTGAAGATAAGAAAGTCGACCAGGAATATGAAGGCATTGTGCGCCAGCTGATGACCTACATGATGGAAGACCCGCGCACTATTCCAAGCGTGCTGACCGCGCTGTTTTGCGCGCGTTCTATCGAGCGTATCGGTGACCGTTGCCAGAATATCTGCGAATACATTTTCTACTTCGTGAAGGGGCAAGATTTCCGTCACGTGGGCGGGGATGAGCTGGATAAGCTGCTGGCGGGTAAAGATCCGAAGGAATAAGCGGCTTGTTGCGTTCGCCGGGATCCCCCGGCGTCGCTATTGTAGGCCGGATAAGGCGTTAAGCCGCATCCGGCATTCTGCGCCATTCGCCCGGTGGCGCATGCTTACCGGGCCTACAAAAAATTACCGCGTAATATCCCAACCCCGCGCCTTCCACAATTCCGGCAACTGTGCCAAATCGGTAAAGGTCGTCACTTTAGGATGATCGATCGGTTTGTTGTGCGGATCGGCGCAGAAGTAAAAAACCTCCATTCCTGCAGCAATCCCCGCCTGGGCACCCGCACTGGAGTCATCGACCAGGATACAGTTCTCAACGTTGACGTTCATCGCTTTCGCCGCATGGAACATCAGTGCCGGGTCAGGCTTCCAGCGCTGAATATCATAACCGCTGAACAGTAAATCAGGAAAATGATGCAACATGCCCAGCTTACCCAATGAATGCTGCATTTTGCTGACCGGACCGTTAGACACCACGCACATTGGCACAGCCATGCTGTCCAGCAGCGTGTTCGCACCAGCAATGACTTCCAGCTCGGTATCGAACAGACGTGCGACCTCAGCACGGTAAACCGGTTCTAACTCGGCTTTTGCCAGTTCGACACCGTGTTCTTCGTTAATAATGTCGATGATTTCGTAGAGCTTTACCCCCTTGAAGCGTTTAAACGTCTCTTCAAGATCGAGCGTAATGCCGAACGCCTGGAACATGCTGACATACGCGCGAGAACAAATTACTTCACTGTCGACAAGGGTACCGTCACAGTCAAAAAATACGGCTTCTATCTGGGACATGTCATTTCCATTTTAACAAGTTTAACGTTTTCGTAATGCATATTGGGGGGACGCAATCGTTGCCGTATAAGCAAAATCAATGAAAAAAGTTGCTCATAACCCAACCCTATTGTCGCATTTTGGTATAGGATAGCGACGAATTTTCCCTCCTTGTTCGGAAATTGATAATGAGTCAACAACACACAACCCAGGCTTCTGGCCAGGGGATGCTGGAACGCGTGTTCAAACTGCGCGAGCATGGCACGACGGCACGGACCGAAGTGATCGCCGGTTTAACCACCTTCCTGACGATGGTGTATATCGTTTTTGTTAACCCGCAAATTCTTGGCGTAGCTGGCATGGACACCAGCGCCGTCTTTGTTACCACCTGTCTTATTGCTGCATTTGGTAGCATCCTGATGGGGCTGTTTGCCAACCTGCCGGTTGCGCTGGCACCTGCTATGGGTCTGAACGCATTCTTTGCCTTCGTGGTGGTCGGTGCGATGGGGCTGCCATGGCAGATTGGTATGGGCGCGATCTTCTGGGGCGCAATTGGTCTGCTGCTGCTGACGATTTTCCGCGTACGCTACTGGATGATTGCGAATATCCCGGTCAGTCTGCGCGTGGGCATCACCAGTGGTATCGGCCTGTTCATCGGCATGATGGGGCTGAAAAATGCCGGTGTTATTGTTGCGAACAAAGACACGCTGGTTTCCATCGGTAACCTGACTTCCCATAGCGTGCTGTTGGGGATTCTGGGCTTCTTTATCATCGCGATTCTGGCATCACGCAACATTCACGCGGCAGTGCTGATCTCCATTATTGTGACCACGCTGTTAGGATGGATGTTGGGTGATGTTCATTACAGCGGTATCGTTTCTGCGCCGCCGAGCGTCACGTCTGTTATTGGTCATGTTGACCTGGCGGGGTCATTTAACATTGGTCTGGCGGGCGTTATTTTCTCGTTCATGCTGGTGAACCTGTTTGACTCCTCCGGTACGTTGATTGGCGTCACAGATAAAGCGGGTTTGGCAGATGCCAAGGGCAAGTTCCCGCGCATGAAGCAGGCTCTGTTTGTCGATAGCGTGTCGTCTGTTACCGGTGCGTTTATCGGCACTTCTTCCGTTACCGCATATATTGAATCCTCTTCCGGGGTTTCTGTCGGTGGACGTACAGGTCTGACAGCCGTGGTTGTCGGTCTGCTGTTCCTGCTGGTTATCTTCCTGTCACCGTTGGCGGGAATGGTGCCGGGCTATGCCGCAGCGGGTGCGCTGATTTACGTGGGCGTATTGATGACGTCCAGCCTGTCGCGCGTGAAGTGGGATGATCTGACTGAAGCTGTTCCGGCGTTTATTACCGCTGTGATGATGCCGTTTAGCTTCTCCATCACTGAAGGCATCGCGCTGGGCTTTATTTCCTACTGCGTGATGAAAATTGGTACTGGCCGTTTCCGCGATCTCAGCCCGTGCGTCATCGTTGTTGCGCTGCTGTTTGTGTTGAAGATTGTGTTTATCGACGCGCATTAATCGCTGTCTATTCGACCATAGCAAAAAAAGCCCAGCATATCGCTGGGCTTTTTCTTTTACGCTTTTACGCGCTGAATATAATCACCGAACGCGGTCAGTTGGCCAGTCAGATGGTCCAGCGTGCTTTGGTCGATCACTTCGCCGGTCTGCGGGTCTACTTTATTCTGAATAACGCCGCCCATAAACTCTGGCTTGTTCATCACCATCGCATCGAGGAATACCAGAATTTGGCGCAGATGATACTGACAGCGAGCGCCGCCAATGGCGCCCATTGAGCTGGTTTGGATCAGTACTGGCTTGCCTGATAATGGTTGATCGGGCAGACGAGACAGCCAGTCGATGGCGTTTTTCAGCCCGCCAGGAACAGAATAGTTGTATTCCGGCGTGACGATAACGACGCCATCAGCCTTCCTGATTTGTTCCGCCAGCGCTTCTACACTTGCCGGAAACCCCTCTTCCTGCTGAAGGTCGGCATCGTACAGAGGAATATCCCCAATCGACGGTAACGCATTCACTTCCATCCCCGCGGGGGCAATTTTTGGCAGCGTACGGGCAACCATTCCATTAAACGAACCCTTGCGCAGGCTCCCCAGTAACGTAACAACATTCAATGTTTCAGACATGGTTACTCCTGTTTCATCATGAAGGTCAAATCAGTTAAGCGTATGGCTTTTTGCTGCGGATAATTGTGAAAACCGGATCAGGCGACCCGTTGGCTCATTCGCGCGGGTCTGGATATCAGGCAAGCTTTTCCAGTCCTGTTTACCATCAAACTCCCAAACCTTGAGTTTTTCAATGGTTGGCGTGACCGCGACCGACCACACCAGCACATCTTCGGCATCGCAAATGGCTTCTATCTGCGTAACGTGAGCACATCTCAGACGGCCCGCACCCGGTAATAGCTGGAGTTCACGTGGATCGTCATTGCACACGTCGCCAGTGAGCTTGAGAACGCTCTGGCGTAACGTAATGAGTTGAGCACGTGCTTCATTGGGGTCGTTTTGGTTATTGATCCACAGATTTTCGTTGCTGGAAAAGCGGTAGGTTTCTGTAGCATTCGGGGTATGGAACCCGCGGGTTGCTCGCTGAAGCTCCATATCCAGGCCGCATGAACCCTCTGTAGTAATCGCGACGCCGACGATATTCCCGGCATAGGAAATCGAAAAACCAGGCAGGTTTTTATCGCGAAAAATGGGTTTCCCTTTCGCCTCGGTAACAATCTCAGGCAATGTGCTGGTGCCGTAAAGCATAAACATCAGTTCAGCGAGAAGGCTTCGGGAGGCCAGAAAGCGTGTTCGGCGGTGAGTGGGGAGATTTCTTGCTTCAAAATGACATGGAGTAGGGAGACGAACTGAAACCAGGTGTCCCTCCGTAAGAATCCCTCTGGCAAAATGTGTCGCCATTTTTCGCTCCGTGATTAATGGTCCGTGATTATTATCAGAGTAACATTTACGCAGCTTATAGGCAGGCTTTACTGCCCAAAAAGTAAACGGAATCGGGATACATTACGCGACATTTACATTTCCACAGCCAGGGAGGTCAATAAAACAACAATATAGCAAAGGATCTTCATGACATCTCGCGATAGAGTGCCTTGATCGTCTCTTTCAGCCATACGATCTTAGGATTGTGGCTGTTGCGTTTATGCCAAAGGAGGGTGAACGGTACGCGCATTTTTTCCAGTTGCGCAGCATCAAAAGGCATTGGACGTGCCACGAGCGGAAGCTGGTGGAGTTGGTTGTAACGCTGACAATAGACCGGGGCGGTGGCTATTAATGCGTGATCGGGCTGCGCGGCCATAAACAGCGATTGCTCAAAGCCCGGGAGACACAATGCGATGTTACGCGCACGCCCCATCTCCTGAAGCACATCGTCCAGTGCCCAGGTGTCGCTCTGCTCCCAGCTAATGCTGATATGGGGATAGCGCAGGAATGTTTCCAGATTCCACTCTTCCTGCAATGCCGGATGGTCTTCACGTAACCAGACGCAGGGGAGATCGGAAAACAGGACCTCGTGGTCGATCGATAACGGTAGCAGACTCAGCAATTCTCGTGAGCGCGGGTGACTTTCACGCCCGGTAAAGCCGATATCGACCTCGCCACGGATAATGGCATCCAGCGAATCGTAATCCCAGTTGCGCACTTTGATCGTTGCCTGTGGATAACGCTGGTAGATCTGTTGGGAGAGCGCGTTAAACATGATCATCACCAGCGGCGTTTCAGCCACCAAATCAAACTTCAGCCCACGTGGTGCTTCATGGTGTGGCTTATCGAGCAATTGATTGCCCATCTGCATCCACTCCGCCAGGCTCTGTTCCATGTTGAGCATCAGCGGCGTTGGTGTTAGCCCCAGCGGGGTGTTAACAAACAACGGATCGTCAAACCAGGCCCTCAGCTTCGACAGCGATTTGCTGACCGCCGACGGCGTGACGTTCATCCGTTTGGCGGTTTTAGTGACACTGCGTTCCTGCATCAACAACTGCAGGCAGAGCAGTAAATTAAGATCGAGACTGCTGAGGGATTTCTTCATGAGTTGGCGTGGACCGGTTTGGTGCAACAGTGATAATCAGCATGATACTCACTATGCTACAGCCAATCAGAATCCCGATCAGCATATTCAGCGCATCGAGACCGAGGATGGCGGCCAACCAAATCCATAACGATGAACCGCAAACCTGGGCAATGCCTAATGCCGAGCTGGCGACGCCTGCGCGCAGCGAGAATGGCCCCAGCGCCTGGCTCATGGCAACGCCGAAACCGACTGAGAATCCGGCGCAGATTAAGGTTAACCCGAACAACGTTACAGCGTGCGTACTGGCAAGGGTTAACACGATGCCCGCTGCCAGGAACAATACCTGTGAAGTCAGCATCAGGATGCGGGGTTTAAAAATGCTCAGTGCGAATGGCGTTGAGAAGGAGACTGCCATACTGACACCCGCGGTCATCGCCATTGTCGTGGCGTACTCACCGCGGTCAAAACCCATCACCTCCATCAGCAGCACCGGAGAGGTATTCACAAAGGTCAGGATGACCGACACACTGAGGGTGGTAATTGCCAGGCGGCTAAGGAAAAAGCGGTTTACCAGTGATTCGGTAGTTTGGTTCTTTTGCACAGATGCCGGGAGCGTCGTTGGGCGCGATTCTCGCAGGATAAACACTGATAGCAGGCAAACGACCACACCCATACCCATCATCGTGTAGAACAGGCTCTGCCAGGGGTATTTGAGCATAATCAGATGCCCCATCACCGGAGCCAGTACCGGCACGATACAAGTGATACCGTTTAGCAGCGACAGCACCTTCGCACGGCGGCGATCGTCGAGTGTATCGCGCAGGATGGCGAAGGCCACCACGTAGCAGCAACCTGCCCCGATGCCCTGAACAAAACGGCCGACCAGGAACGGCGTACCGCTCTCGGCGAATGAACATAAGGCCGAGGCGATAATAAAGATCACCGCACCGACAATGGCGACCGGTTTACGACCCGACTGGTCAGCAATTTTACCGGCGAACAACATTGCCGTCGCCATCCCCGCCAGGTAGACCGAGAACGCGATATGCAACTGAGCCTCGCTGGCTTGTAAATCGGCAGCAATACGGGGCAATCCCACCAGATACATATCAATCCCGGCGGGATAAAGGAGAACCAGGGCAAAACTGCAGATTAGAAAGCGTGTCATAGCGACCTCATCAGGAAAGTGGCGCTAAGAATACGGGGAGAGGAATGCCTGTGCGAGTTGCCATTTGGACAACAGTGATTTCCTTATGGGAAATCACTTGTTGCCGTATCCGGCCTACGGGGCCTGTAGGCCCGGTAAGCATCGTGCCACCGGGTAACACATCGTTATTTACCAATACAGAAGCTGGAGAAAATCCGCCCCAGCAGATCGTCGGAAGTAAATTCTCCAGTTATCTCACTGAGGTTTTGCTGTGCAAGGCGCAACTCCTCTGCTAACAACTCTCCGGCCCATGCTCCTAATAGCTGCGCTTTACCCTGCTGAAGATGTTCCGCTGCTTCTGCCAGTGCCTGCAGATGACGACGACGCGCCAGGAAGCCGCCTTCCATATTGGTTTCAAAGCCCATGCTCTGTTTGAGATGGTTGCGCAGTACGTCAACACCTTCGCCGGTACGCGCAGAGAGGCGAACCAGTGAGTGGCCATTTACTTCGCTGAGACCCAGCGTTTCACCCGTGATATCCGCTTTGTTACGCACGACGGTAATCGGCAGTTTTGCAGGTAAACGCGCAATAAAGTCTGGCCAGATATCTGCCGGGTCAACTGCGTCGGTGGTGGTGCCATCAACCATAAACAGTACGCGGTCAGCCTGTTCGATCTCCTGCCAGGCGCGTTCAATACCAATGCGTTCAACTTCGTCACTGGCGTCGCGCAGACCGGCGGTATCGATGATGTGCAACGGCATACCGTCGATATGGATATGCTCACGCAGCACGTCGCGGGTGGTGCCGGCGATATCGGTGACAATAGCTGCTTCACGGCCAGCGAGGGCGTTCAACAGACTTGACTTACCGGCGTTAGGACGCCCGGCAATCACCACTTTCATGCCTTCGCGTAGCAGGCTGCCCTGACGGGCTTCGGCACGCACGGCATCAAGATCGGCTATTACGCTATTGAGCTGGGCTTCAATCTTGCCGTCAGACAGGAAGTCAATTTCCTCATCAGGAAAATCAATCGCAGCCTCCACATAGATGCGCAGGTGAGTGAGTGCTTCCACAAGATGATTGACTCGTGCAGAAAACGCACCCTGTAAGGAATTTAGCGCCGAGCGTGCCGCCTGCTCAGAGCTGGCGTCGATCAGATCGGCAATTGCTTCAGCCTGGGCTAAATCGAGCTTATCGTTAAGAAATGCGCGCTCGGAGAACTCACCCGGTCTGGCAATGCGCAGGCCGGGAATGGTCAGAATACGTTTAAGCAGCAGATCGAGAATGACCGGACCGCCGTGACCCTGAAGCTCTAAGACGTCTTCACCGGTAAAGGAGTTCGGGCCAGGGAACCACAGCGCAATCCCCTGATCCAGCACGCTGCCATCCGCGTCTTTAAATGGCAGGTAGTCGGCATAACGCGGTTTTGGCAGTTTACCCAGTACGGTTTCGGCGACCTCGCGGGCTTTCAGGCCGGAGATGCGCAGAATACCCACACCACCACGTCCCGGTGGGGTTGCCTGAGCGACGATGGTGTCGTTATGGCTCATGATATGTCTCTTTGTCATGCAATAAAAAAGGCGGTCTAATGACCGCCCTTTGCTTTATGTTCCGTTTGCCGGATGGCGGTTTCGCCTAATCCGGCCTACACCGAATCAGGAGTTTTTCTTCTCGCGGCTATGCAGGCCACGTTTCTCCAGACCACGGTAAATCAGCTGTTGCTGAATAATGGTTACCAGGTTGCTGACGATATAGTACAGCACCAGACCTGATGGGAACCACAGGAAGAACACGGTGAAGATGACCGGCATAAAGGTCATGATCTTCTGCTGCATCGGGTCGGTCACGGTGGTCGGAGACATCTTCTGGATGAAGAACATCGTCACGCCCATCAGGATCGGCAGGATGTAGTACGGGTCCTGTGCAGACAGGTCATGGATCCACAGTGCGAACGGCGCATGGCGCAGTTCAATGGAGCCCATCAGCATGTAGTACAACGCCAGGAAGATTGGCATCTGGATGATCAGCGGGAAGCAGCCACCCAGCGGGTTAACCTTCTCAGCTTTGTACAGGGCCATCATTTCCTGGCTCTGACGCTGTTTGTCATCGCCCAGACGCTCACGCATTGCCTGAATCTTCGGCTGCAGCATACGCATCTTCGCCATGGAGGTGTACTGCGCTTTGGTCAGCGGGTACATGATGCCACGAACGATAAAGGTGATAACGATGATGGAGAAGCCCCAGTTACCCAGGAAGCTATGGATCCACTTCAGCAGTTTGAACAGCGGCTGAGAGATAAACCACAACCAGCCGTAATCCACTGTCAGATCCAGGTGCGGTGCAACGGCCGCCATTTTATCCTGAATTTCCGGGCCGACCCATAGGGTGCTGGTCATCGCGCCAGTCTGACCTGGCTGTACCAGTACCGGCTGAGATTTATAACCGATAGCGGCAATGCCATTACCCAGATTAGCGGTGTAGAAATTATTGGTGCCGTCGTTACGCGGAACCCATGCCGTTGCGAAATACTGTTGCAGCATTGCAACCCAGCCGTCTTTAGCATTGACGTTCAGGTTTTCGTTATCAGCAATGGTGTCGAATTTGTATTTCTCATACTTCTCATCAGGCGTGGAGTACGCTGCGCCACGGAAGGTATGCAGTGCAAAGTTGCTGCTACCGGTGTCGCGATGAGAGGGCAGATTGATGGATTGCTTCAACTGACCAAAGGTGGAGACTTCCAGCGGTTTCTCGCCGGCGTTCTGCACGCTGTAGTTAACGTTGACAGCATATTCACCACGTTTGAGGACAAACGTCTTCGTGAATGTGTTACCCGCTGCGTCAGTATATGTCATCGGGATCTGCAGTTCGTTCTGACCATCAGCCAGTACAAAGGCGTCTTTTTCGACGTTGTACAGCGGACGCGGGCCGTTAGCCGGATTATCCGGGCCGTCACGACCTGTCAGGCCACTTTGTGCCTGGTAGATGAACTGTGGCGTGGTTTCCAGTAACTGGAACGGTTCGGTTGAACCCAGTTCTTTCGGGTACGCTGGCAGTGAAGCCTGTTCCACATCACCACCACGGGTGTTGATGGTCAGATCAAGCACGTCAGTTTTAACCGTAATCAGTTTCCCCTGGCCACTGGCCGGTACGCCCTGGTCGGCGGCGCTACCCGCTGCGGTGGTCGTTGTCTGCGTGGTCTGTTGGGCCTGAGGTTGCGGATTTTTATCCTGCTCCCAAGCTTGCCAGATCATGAAAGACACGAACAGCAAAGCGATGACTAAAAGATTGCGTTGCGAATCCATCGTTAGTGTTCTCTGGTATCAAATGGTCCGGGCGGGACGGGATCGTCACCACCAGGGTGTAAAGGGTGGCATTTTAATACGCGTTTCACCGTCAACCAACTGCCTTTTATCACTCCAAACCTGCGCAATGCCTCAATTCCGTAGCTCGAACAGGTTGGAGTGAAACGGCAATGCGGCCCAAGCAGCGGACTGATAAGGCGTTGATAGACCCGAATGAGGGCTATCAGGACCCGCGAGCCAGGCGACAATGGCGACGCCATAATTTTTCCAACGCTTCCGAGAGAGCACGGTTATCGAGGTCGGCAACCCCTTTTTTAGCCACCACCACGAAATCCATTGCTGGAAGCTCGTGCTGACGTAAACGAAAGCTTTCACGCGTCAGACGTTTAATCCGATTACGTTCATGCGCACGTTTAACATTTTTCTTGGCGACTGTAAGACCGATACGGGGATGCCCCAGCGAATTCAGGCGGCCGAGGATGGTGATTTGCGGCGTGCCAGCCCGTTGTGGCTGCTGGAAGACGAATGTGAAATGAGTGGGAGTTAACAAACGTAACTCCCTGGGAAATGCGAGCTTAACCACTCAGGGGCTAGCTTTTATTACTTAGAAACGGTCAGACGAGAACGGCCTTTAGCACGACGACGTGCCAGAACCTGACGACCATTTTTATTTGCCATACGAGCACGGAAGCCGTGAGAACGGTTGCGCTTCAGTACAGACGGTTGAAAAGTGCGTTTCATGGCGATTTCTACCTAAACTTGAATAAATTCACTGACTTTTGCGTATACCCGAACGAATTTCGAACGACTTACGCCACAGTGTGGGTGATTAAAGAGGCCGGATTGTAATAATTGTACACTCCGGAGTCAATTCTCTTTCCTTATATCCCGTTTTTTTTCACGTGGTTTTGTGTAAAAAACAGGCAGCGTTGACGCCGTAAGGCGACCGTTACTCGCTGGGGGTAAGAATTATACGGGCTGGTGGATAAAGCGCAAGGATCGCTCGGGATCTTTATTAGATCGTTTAAGCAGTAAAGCATCTTTACTCATTAATTTTTTCAATATGCGCGCGAAAACCTGCAGCACTTCTCCAGGATCGTTTACACTTAGCCGATTCTGGATCATCCTGTGGATAAATCGGGAAGAATCTGTGAGAAACAGAAGATCTCTTTCTCAGTTTACGCTATGATCCGCGGTCCTGATCGTTTCATTGGATCCTGATCGGGTAAAAATTGCAGATAGCAATTCGCACGTCACCCTTTGCATAGGGTCTTGTCGATGTGCGTCAACAATCATGAATGTTTCAGCCTTTGTCATTTATCGACTTTTGTTCGAGTGGAGTCCGCCGTGTCACTTTCGCTTTGGCAGCAGTGTCTTGCCCGATTGCAGGATGAGTTACCAGCCACAGAATTCAGTATGTGGATACGCCCGTTGCAGGCGGAACTGAGCGATAACACGCTGGCTTTGTATGCGCCAAACCGTTTTGTGCTCGATTGGGTAAGGGATAAATACCTCAATAATATTAATGGATTGCTGAATAGTTTCTGCGGAGCAGATGCCCCACAGCTGCGTTTTGAGGTTGGCACTAAACCTGTCACGCAAACGCTGAAGACGCCGGTGAATAACATCGTTACACCTGCGCATGTGGCTCAACAAGTGCAACCGCAACGAGCCGCTCCGGCGGCGCGTCCCGGCTGGGATAACGTACCAGCCCCGGCAGAACCTACCTATCGCTCTAACGTCAACGTCAAACATACGTTTGATAACTTCGTTGAAGGTAAATCTAACCAACTGGCGCGCGCGGCGGCACGTCAGGTGGCGGACAATCCTGGCGGCGCCTACAATCCGTTATTCCTTTATGGTGGTACAGGTCTGGGTAAAACCCACCTGCTGCACGCTGTAGGTAACGGTATTATGGCGCGTAAGCCGAACGCAAAAGTGGTGTATATGCACTCCGAGCGTTTTGTGCAGGACATGGTTAAAGCCCTGCAAAACAATGCGATCGAAGAGTTTAAACGCTATTACCGTTCCGTTGATGCGTTGCTGATTGACGATATTCAATTCTTTGCCAATAAAGAACGTTCGCAGGAAGAATTTTTCCACACCTTTAATGCCCTGCTGGAAGGTAATCAGCAGATCATCCTGACATCGGATCGCTATCCGAAGGAGATCAACGGCGTTGAAGATCGTCTGAAATCCCGCTTCGGCTGGGGGCTGACCGTCGCGATCGAACCGCCTGAACTGGAGACGCGCGTAGCGATCCTGATGAAAAAAGCAGATGAAAACGACATTCGTCTGCCGGGTGAGGTGGCGTTCTTTATTGCCAAGCGCCTACGCTCTAACGTGCGTGAACTGGAAGGCGCACTGAACCGCGTGATCGCCAACGCTAACTTTACTGGCCGGGCGATTACTATCGATTTCGTGCGTGAAGCACTGCGCGATTTGCTGGCATTGCAGGAAAAACTGGTCACCATCGACAATATTCAAAAGACGGTGGCGGAGTATTACAAAATCAAAATTGCGGATCTGCTTTCTAAGCGTCGATCTCGCTCGGTAGCTCGTCCGCGCCAGATGGCGATGGCGCTGGCAAAAGAGCTCACTAACCACAGTCTGCCGGAAATTGGCGATGCGTTTGGTGGGCGTGACCATACTACCGTGCTTCATGCCTGTCGCAAGATTGAGCAGTTGCGTGAAGAAAGCCATGATATTAAAGAAGATTTCTCCAATTTAATCAGAACATTATCTTCGTGACGCTATGAAATTTACCGTTGAACGTGAACATTTATTAAAACCGCTTCAGCAGGTCAGCGGCCCGCTGGGTGGTCGTCCTACACTGCCGATCCTCGGAAACCTGTTGCTACAGGTTGCGGATGGAACGCTTTCTCTGACCGGTACCGATCTCGAAATGGAGATGGTGGCACGCGTGGCGCTGATCCAGGCTCATGAGCCTGGTGCAACCACCGTTCCGGCGCGTAAATTCTTCGACATTTGTCGTGGGTTGCCGGAAGGTGCGGAAATTGCCGTTCAACTGGAAGGCGACCGTATGCTGGTGCGTTCTGGCCGCAGCCGTTTCTCGCTGTCCACATTACCTGCTGCTGACTTTCCGAATCTGGATGACTGGCAGAGCGAAGTCGAATTCACCTTGCCGCAGGCAACGATGAAGCGTCTGATTGAAGCCACGCAGTTCTCAATGGCGCATCAGGACGTGCGTTATTACTTAAACGGTATGTTGTTTGAAACTGAAGGCGAAGAGCTGCGTACCGTGGCGACCGATGGTCACCGTCTGGCTGTTTGTTCTATGCCGGTTGGTCAGTCTCTGCCTAACCATTCGGTGATCGTACCGCGTAAAGGTGTGATTGAATTGATGCGTATGCTCGACGGCGGCGACAATCCGCTGCGTGTGCAGATCGGCAGCAATAACATTCGCGCACACGTGGGCGATTTCATCTTTACCTCCAAACTGGTGGATGGCCGCTTCCCGGATTACCGTCGTGTACTGCCGAAGAACCCGGACAAACATCTGGAGGCGGGCTGCGATATTCTCAAACAGGCGTTTGCCCGAGCGGCAATTCTTTCTAACGAGAAATTCCGCGGCGTGCGTCTGTATGTCAGTGAAAATCAGCTCAAAATCACGGCCAACAACCCGGAACAGGAAGAGGCGGAAGAGATCCTCGACGTCACCTATCCGGGCACTGAACTGGAAATCGGTTTTAACGTCAGCTACGTGCTGGACGTACTTAATGCGCTGAAGTGCGAAAATGTGCGCATTATGCTGACCGATTCCGTATCGAGCGTACAGATTGAAGATGCAGCGTCACAATCCGCAGCCTATGTCGTCATGCCTATGAGATTGTAGAATCTGCAAAGGGGCTGGTTTACTTGCCATTTCGCCTTCCGGCAGTGCTCGAAATGCTCACGTACTTCGTGTACGCTCCGCTTTCTGCGCGCTGGCGGTAGACGAACTGGCTGCGACACCCACGCCCCTTGAATGATGACGAGTTGATATGTCGCTATCCCGACTACTAATCAAAGACTTCCGCAATATCGAAAACGCGGATCTCGCTTTATCCCCTGGCTTTAACTTCCTGGTTGGCGCGAACGGCAGCGGCAAAACCAGTGTGCTGGAAGCCATCTATACACTCGGCCATGGCCGGGCGTTTCGCAGTTTGCAGATTGGCCGTGTGATTCGCCACGAGCAGGAATCGTTTGTCCTCCACGGGCGTTTACAGGGTGAGGAACGCGAGACCTCGATTGGCCTGACGAAAGACAAACAGGGCGACAGTAAAGTACGCATTGATGGCACTGACGGGCATAAGGTCGCAGAACTGGCGCATCTGATGCCGATGCAGCTGATAACGCCTGAAGGGTTTACTTTACTCAACGGCGGCCCCAAATACAGAAGAGCGTTCCTTGACTGGGGATGCTTTCACAATGAAGCTGGATTTTTCACCGCCTGGAGCAACCTGAAGCGACTGCTCAAGCAGCGCAATGCGGCACTGCGCCAGGTGAGTCGTTATGAGCAACTGCGCCCGTGGGATAGAGAACTTATCCCGCTGGCGGAACAAATCAGCACCTGGCGCGCGGAGTACAGCGCGGGTATCGCGCAGGATATGGCAGATACCTGCCAGCAGTTTCTTCCCGAATTCTCTCTCTCGTTCTCTTTCCAGCGTGGCTGGGAGAAGGAGACAGATTATGCTGAGGTGCTGGAACGCAGTTTTGAACGCGACCGCATGTTGACCTACACCGCGCACGGTCCGCACAAGGCGGATTTCCGCATTCGTGCCGACGGTGCGCCGGTGGAAGATACGTTGTCGCGTGGGCAGCTAAAGCTGCTGATGTGCGCCTTACGTCTGGCGCAAGGGGAGTTCCTGACCCGTGAAAGCGGACGGCGCTGCCTGTACCTGATAGATGATTTTGCCTCTGAACTGGATGATGCGCGTCGCGGGCTGCTGGCCAGCCGCTTAAAAGCCACGCAATCTCAGGTCTTTGTCAGCGCAATCAGCGCTGAACACGTTATAGACATGTCCGATGAAAATTCGAAGATGTTTACCGTGGAAAAGGGTAAAATAACGGATTAACCCAAGATAAAATGAGCGAGAAACGTTGATGTCGAATTCTTATGACTCCTCCAGTATCAAAGTCCTGAAAGGGCTGGATGCGGTGCGTAAGCGCCCGGGTATGTATATCGGCGACACGGATGACGGCACCGGTCTGCACCACATGGTATTCGAGGTGGTAGATAACGCTATCGACGAAGCGCTCGCGGGTCACTGTAAAGATATCGTTGTGACGATTCACGCTGATAACTCCGTGTCCGTTACTGATGATGGCCGTGGTATCCCAACCGGTATCCACCCGGAAGAGGGCGTTTCGGCGGCGGAAGTTATCATGACCGTTCTGCACGCAGGCGGTAAATTCGATGATAACTCCTATAAAGTGTCTGGTGGTCTGCACGGCGTAGGTGTATCCGTCGTTAACGCCCTGTCGCAAAAACTGGAGCTGGTGATTCGTCGTGAAGGCAAAGTGCATCAGCAAACTTACGTGCACGGTGTGCCACAAGCACCGCTGGCGGTAACCGGTGAAACAGAATTGACGGGTACCCAGGTTCGTTTCTGGCCAAGCCACGAAACCTTCACTAATGTCGTTGAGTTCGAATACGACATTCTGGCGAAGCGTCTGCGCGAGCTGTCCTTCCTGAACTCCGGCGTATCCATCCGCCTGCGCGACAAGCGCGACGGCAAAGAAGACCATTTCCATTACGAAGGTGGTATTAAGGCATTTGTTGAGTATCTCAACAAAAATAAAACGCCGATCCACCCAAATATCTTCTATTTCTCCACCGAAAAAGACGGTATTGGCGTTGAAGTTGCGCTGCAGTGGAACGATGGCTTCCAGGAAAATATCTACTGCTTTACCAACAATATTCCGCAGCGTGACGGCGGTACTCACCTTGCAGGCTTCCGTGCGGCGATGACCCGTACTCTGAATGCCTACATGGACAAAGAAGGTTACAGCAAAAAAGCGAAAGTTAGCGCCACCGGTGACGACGCCCGTGAAGGCCTGATTGCCGTCGTATCGGTAAAAGTACCGGATCCGAAATTCTCCTCTCAGACCAAAGACAAACTGGTTTCTTCAGAGGTGAAATCGGCGGTAGAACAGCAGATGAACGAACTGCTGAGCGAATACCTGCTTGAGAACCCGTCTGACGCCAAAATCGTTGTCGGCAAAATTATTGACGCTGCGCGTGCGCGTGAAGCGGCTCGTCGTGCCCGTGAAATGACCCGTCGTAAAGGCGCGCTGGACTTAGCAGGTCTGCCGGGCAAACTGGCTGACTGTCAGGAACGTGACCCGGCACTGTCTGAACTGTACCTTGTGGAAGGGGACTCTGCGGGCGGTTCTGCGAAGCAGGGCCGTAACCGTAAGAATCAGGCGATCCTCCCGCTGAAGGGTAAAATCCTCAACGTTGAGAAAGCGCGTTTCGACAAGATGCTCTCTTCCCAGGAAGTGGCGACGCTGATCACCGCGCTGGGCTGTGGTATTGGCCGGGACGAGTACAACCCGGATAAACTGCGTTATCACAGCATCATTATCATGACCGATGCGGATGTCGACGGCTCGCATATCCGTACGCTGCTGTTGACCTTCTTCTATCGCCAGATGCCAGAAATCGTGGAACGCGGTCACGTCTACATTGCGCAGCCGCCGCTGTACAAAGTGAAAAAAGGCAAGCAGGAACAGTATATTAAAGACGATGAAGCGATGGATCAGTACCAGATCTCCATCGCTTTGGATGGCGCAACGCTGCATACCAACGCTAATGCGCCGGCCCTTTCCGGTGAGTCGTTAGAAAAACTGGTTTCTGAGTACAATGCGACGCAGAAAATGATCGGCCGTATGGAACGCCGCTTCCCGAAAACGCTGCTGAAAGAGTTGGTTTATCAGCCAACGTTGACAGAAGCCGACTTGGCGAGCGAGCAGACCGTTACCCGTTGGGTTAATGCGCTGGTGACGGAACTGAATGAAAATGAACAGCACGGTAGCCTGTGGAAGTTCGACATTCAGGAAAACACTGAACAAGGGCTGTTCGAACCGATTATTCGCGTGCGTACGCACGGCGTGGATACCGATTACGCACTGGACCACGAGTTTGTGACCGGCGGCGAATATCGTCGTATCTGCACGCTGGGTGAGAAACTGCGTGGCCTGATCGAAGACGATGCGTTTATCGAACGTGGCGAGCGTCGTCAACCGGTTGCCAGCTTCGAGCAGGCGCTGGACTGGCTGGTGAAAGAGTCCCGTCGCGGCCTCGCTATTCAGCGCTATAAAGGCCTGGGCGAGATGAACCCGGAACAGCTGTGGGAAACCACCATGGATCCGGAAAGCCGCCGTATGCTGCGTGTGACTGTGAAGGATGCGATTGCGGCTGACCAACTTTTCACCACCCTGATGGGTGATGCTGTTGAACCACGTCGTGCATTTATCGAAGAAAACGCCCTGAAAGCGGCGAATATCGATATTTAAGCCAATCTGTAGGCCGGATAAGGCGGTTTACGCCGCCATCCGGCAAGACGTTGTATTGTGCCTGATGGCGCGTTGCTTATCAGGCCTACAAACGGCAACCCATCTACAAAAAGGGGAATCCCGATTCCCCTTTCTATCCCCCTTTTCGTAGCTGTTTTTTGAGCGGAATCGCGTTAGCATGAGGACGGACTCATTTAATCCGGGGAACTCATGGCTATCAAACTTATTGCTATCGACATGGATGGCACACTTCTGCTGCCCGATCACACCATTTCACCTGCGGTCAAAACGGCCATTGCCGCTGCGCGCGCGCGAGGTGTGAATGTGGTGCTGACCACGGGGCGCCCGTATGCTGGCGTCCACAGCTATCTGAAAGAACTGCATATGGAACAACCCGGTGATTACTGCATTACCTACAATGGTGCACTGGTGCAGAAAGCCGGAGACGGAAGTACCGTCGCGCAAACCGCGCTGAGCTATGATGATTACCGTTTCCTGGAGCAACTCTCCAGGGAGGTCGGCTCGCATTTCCACGCACTCGATCGCAATACGCTGTATACCGCCAACCGTGATATCAGCTACTACACGGTACATGAGTCTTTCGTCGCGACCATCCCACTGGTGTTCTGTGAAGCAGAGAAAATGGACCCGGCGACCCAGTTCCTGAAAGTGATGATGATTGATGAACCAGAGATCCTCGATAAAGCTATCTCGCGTATTCCAGCAGAGGTAAAAGAGAAGTACACCGTGCTGAAAAGTGCGCCGTACTTCCTCGAAATTCTGGATAAGCGCGTCAATAAAGGGACGGGCGTAAAATCACTGGCCGATGCGCTGGGAATTAAAGCAGAAGAGATTATGGCGATTGGCGATCAGGAAAATGATATCGCGATGATCGAATACGCAGGCGTAGGTGTTGCAATGGATAATGCTATTTCGTCGGTGAAAGAAGTGGCTAACTTCGTGACGAAATCCAATCTTGAAGACGGCGTTGCCTGGGCAATTGAGAAATACGTTCTCTCCTGATACTCGTTGTGCCTGGCTTCGGCCAGGCATAGAACATTAAGAATGTTATAAAAATCATGTTTGTATTATCAGATGTGAAATCGCACATTAATCCCCCCACTTAGCACGTAACTTCTATACTCTCCCCCCTTCTTTTATATTCGGGCGATTCCTGCCTGCAACTATGTTTCCTTATGACTAACACACGCATCCGCCTGGTGTTGATGACGTCTTCCTGTTTGGCTTTTCAAGCCTGGGCTGCGACGGATTCTGGCTCAACATTGACACCGCTGTATGACTATCAGGACGATGGTCAGGCTACTTCTTTGCCAACAAAACCCGCGGCTAAACCAACCGCAAGCCACTCTGTTTTGCCGTTTTTAGGTGAGGAGGCACGTAAACGTGGCTACGACCTGCCTGAGCCGTTTGGCGTGAATATTAACTACATGAATATCAGGCAAAATATTAATGTAGACAGTATTAATTTCAACGGTCTTTCCCTGCGCGGTCACTCATTGGATAACGCGTTTAAAATCAACGTTGGCAATACCCGAGAGAGAAGTAAAACCGAAACCTTAAAACTGGATGCCTGGCTACTGCCTTTTATGAACGTCTATGGCCTGATTGGCTATACCGACGGGCACTCTGTTTCGCAGATAGGTGTAGGAGTCAAAGGACCACGTAAATACCGCACACCAGCTAATTTGCAGAATCTGGCATTTCAGCTCGACTTTAAAGGTACAACCTACGGTGTAGGAACGACTCTGGTTGGCGGAGTGGGCAACTGGTTTACGGCTTTTGATGCCAACTATACGCAAACGCAGTTCGATATCCTTGATGGCAGTATTAATGCCTTTACCGTCTCTCCGCGTGTAGGTTATCGCTTTACCACTCCCGGCGTGGAGGCCCTGCACATGCCATCCGGCAAGTTAAATCTGTGGGTGGGCAGCATGTATCAGGATGTGCAGCAAGAATTTAGCGGCAGCCTGAACGATCTCACAATGCCTTCTGCAGCACTGCAAAAAATGGTGGATATTGCGAACAAGGATGGCAATGGTCGCTTCGATGTTAAACAGCACCTGCAATCACCCTGGAATGTGCTGGTAGGCGCGCAATATGAGTTGACCCGCAACTTTAATATCACCACCGAAATTGGCTTTGCCGATCGTAATAGCTTCTTTGCTGCGGGAGAGTATCGTTTTTGACGCGCATCGGCCTGCTTCTGTTTTTCTGCCTGTTTGCCGGATACGTTCAGTCGGCGCTGCCGACCCGTAACGAGGTTGACGGCTGGCTGAAAAAACTGGGCGCCAGCGATAACTTTAACGCCAGTAAAGGTATCGACTGGGGAGTGATGCCTGGGCCGTTTTATACCCCGGAACTGGGGTTGGGGATCGGTACGGCGGTGGTGGGGATGTATCGACCCGATCCGAACGATACGGTGAGTCAAAACTCGACGCTGACGCTGAGCGGTTACTTTAGCTCAACGGGGGCTTTCGGCATCACGATGCAAAATTATGCTTTTTTCGCCGACGATCGCTGGCGTTTCTTTCTTAATGGCGCATTAACAGATACCCCAACCTACTACTGGGGACAGGGTTTTAGCGCCGGAGATAAAGATAGCCAAAAACAGCAATATACCGCTCAGGTCCTGGATTTGCGTCCAACGCTATACCGGCGGCTAGCACCTAACATCTATCTGGGACTCGGCTGGTCGCTGAATACTCAGCATGCTGCGCAAATGGACGACAACGATCCGCCGAAAATTGAAAATACGCCGCAGGGGGCATCGGTTCTCAGTTCCGGGAGCAGCGTAGAATTGAGTTGGGACGATCGTGATTTCGTCCCTAATCCGCGTAAAGGACAGTATGCCGATGTGCGCTACACCCGCTTTAATCCGGAGGTGGGGAGTGATACCCGGTTTGATGAATATCAGTTGCATTACAGTCGTTACCACTCGCTGGACGATAAAAACGTGCTGGCATGGGAGGCGGATGGCACGTTTACCCAGGGATCGGTGCCGTGGAGCATGATGCCGCTGCTCGGTAGCAATCAACGCATGCGCGGTTATTACGAAGGGCGCTATCGGGATAAGAATGTTGTCAGCGGACAACTTGAGTATCGCCGCAAGCTCGATTGGCGGCACGGCGTGGTCGGTTGGCTGGGCGCAGGTACTATGGGGCCATCATTTAGTGCGCTGGACGACGGACGTTGGCTGCCCTCGGCAGGAGTCGGTTATCGCTTTGAATTCAAGCCGCGCGTCAACGTACGCCTGGATTATGGCATCGGCAAAGGCAGCAGCGGTTTCTATTTTCAGGTTGGAGAGGCATTTTGAGCAGGTTGCTGAAAACCACGTCGTTACTGGCATTACTTCTCGCAGGCAGTGCTGGGGCGGTATTACCGGTGGCATTAGATCTGGCTCCGCAGGCAACAGCGAGGGCAACCACCGCGTGGCCTGCTATGCCGCCACAGCCACTGCCTAAAGGGTTACGTCCTTGCTGTGCATTTGGCTACAACTTGCATGCGGAATTTCTGGGCATGCCGGTACCGTTTTATCAGCTGGATAACGTGGTCCCGGCAGGCCACCTTGGATTGCATCAGTACAACGATAGCATGCTGGCCGGGCTGGAAAACCTGAGCGGTTTAAGCCGTGAGAATAACGGTATTCTCTATACCGCCCGTGGCGGTTTTATTGATACCGCCCACGTTCGTGATACCGCTGATATGACGGTCTATATCTTTAGTCAGATCCTGCCGAAACTGGGGCAGGCTTTTACGCTCGATCTGGATAGCGAACTGGCCCAGCGCCGGTTGGTGTTTAATGCCTTTACACCACCAACCGATCCAGTCGCGCGATATACGCTGGCAGCCTGGCTGGCCGCTCATCTGGCTTTTCAGGTCGCGGAGTGGCATGAAATTGCGCAATGGTACGGTTTTGAGTCTGTTCCCGGATTTTCTGAAGGTGTTTCTGCTTTTTCGCCAGAAGATCTTTACTCCAACCTGCTTGGTGCCCGCCTGGCGGTGTCACTGATTCTGGAGGGGCAAACGGTTTCTCAGGGGGTTTACGAGGTGGCGATGGGAACGGCGCTTCGGCAGGCACTTGTCCATCTTGGCGCTCAGTCGCCGGAACTCACCCGTTTCCATTTCGATATGCTGGACGGTCGCTGGTGGAACAGTCGGCGTCGGGTGCCGGAAAAATATCTGGTACTGCGGCGTAACTATCAGATGGGGGATAATCGTTTGCCGACACGCGTGCCCGGCGAGCAAGCTGTTCTGCAGCGACTGGCGCTGCCGCACCACTGGCAGGGCATTGATCTTAATGCTGTCGGAGAGCTGCAACTGTGGCCGGGTACAGCAATGGAGCGGTTACCGCCGCCCATTCGTTACTACACCTTCGAGGACTTCCCTACTTTGGCAGTGAACGCTCAGCAAGCTGATGCGCTTGCGGCCCGCTAAAGGCTTATGGGATACGCGCTGTGCGTGGTAAAAAGGAGCAGTATTTTTTGTCCGGGACACTGCCATGAAACAAATCACCTTTGCAGCGCGTAATCATCAACTTACCAATATCAACACCTGGACACCGGACAGCCAGTGGCTGGTCTATGATGTGCGTCCTTCCGGCGCGTCATTTACGGGTGAAACCATTGAGCGAGTGAATGTGCAGGATGGTGAGGTTGACGTCATTTACCGTGCTACACAAGGCGCACATGTCGGCGTGGTGACCGTTCATCCTAAGTCTGAGCAGTATGTCTTTATTCATGGACCAGAAAACCCAGATGAAACATGGCATTACGACTTTCATCATCGCCGTGGTGTGATTGCAACCCAGACCGCAGTGGCGAATCTGGATGCGATGGATATTACCGCGCCATATACCCCAGGCGCGCTGCGTGGCGGTAGTCATGTGCATGTCTTTAGTCCGAACGGTGAGTTTGTTAGCTTCACCTACAACGACCATGTGCTGCATGAGCGTTCTCCGACACTGGATTTACGTAACGTTGGCGTGGCTGTTCCCTATGGCCCGGTGACTGTGTCAGCAGATCATCCGCGTGAGTACAGCGGTAGCCACTGGTGTGTGCTGGTCAGTCAGACTACACCGGAACCCAAACCGGGCAGCGATGAGATTAACCGGGCTTATGAAGAGGGTTGGGTAGGAAATCATACGCTGGCCTTTATCGGCGATACGTTGTCTGTCAGTGGCGAAAAAGTACCGGAACTGTTTATCGTTGATTTGCCACGCCATGAAAGCGGCTGGAAGCAGCCTGGCGATGCGCCTCTGGAGGGAACGGAAGCAACAATGCCTGCGCCACCAGCCGGCATCGTTCAACGACGCCTGACGTTTACTCACGATCGCGCCTTCCCGGGGCTGGTGAATCAACCGCGCCATTGGGTACGCAGCAATCCAAAGGCATCCGAAATTGCGTTTCTGATGCGCGATGACAACGGTATCGTGCAGTTATGGCTCATTACCGTGCAAGGGGGGGAGCCGCGTCAACTAACCCGTAGCGCCACGGATATTCAGTCGGCATTCAACTGGCATCCGTCGGGGCGATGGTTGGGATTTGTGCTGGAAAACCGAATTGCCTGCTGCGATGCGCAGACGGGAGAGATTGAATTTTTAACGACCAGCCATGGCAACCCACCTTCAGCAGATGCGATTGTCTTCTCTCCTGATGGCCGACAGATTGCCTGGATGGAAGATGTCGACGGTTTCCGCCAGCTATGGGTGACAGAAACCGGACGTTAACTTAAGGCGCAGGCATTTGAGCTGGGGGGATAACGGCGTTGGTGGCTTGCGTTTTTTCCTCGCTCTTTTCTACGCGGGATCGGACCGAGTTATCTTTGCGAAAGAGATCCCACGGGAGCAGTACCGTATCCAGAACCGCAGTAAAAGGCATATCCAGAATAGCCAACGACTTTGTTCCCCAGTTCGTATCGCTATCGCCAATCATTGTGGCGCTGGCACGGGTGCCTGGATAGGTCCCTTCTTTCCCTCCGGTATGTGACATCACGCTGGAGCAGCCGCTTATAAAAACCATCCCGCTGCACATCATCAGTGTTAACACCATTTTTTTTATCATCATTATTTCATCTGCTAATCATCGTGTTTGCATGGTGAGTTAAAGCGATCCGTTGCGAAAATAACATCACCATCTTGTCGCAATGTGGCGGCAATCGCGATTTAACGATAACGACTGCTCCCCCCAGTGTATGCAATAGACAACAAACTGCAAAAAAAGTCAGAGGAGTACGCTTGAAAAGTTTGTATTAAGACCCATTTTTAGGGTGTAGACAAATGAAGGGCATGCCTGATGGGTGTCCTGGCTACCTGACCTGTCCAAGATGGAAGGTCCAACATTCTCGCTGATTTCAGGAGCTATTGATTATGCGTAACTTTGATTTATCCCCGCTATACCGTTCTGCTATTGGATTTGATCGTCTGTTTAACCTGTTGGAAAACAACCAGGGCCAAAGCAATGGTGGCTACCCTCCGTACAACGTTGAGCTGGTAGACGAAAACCATTACCGCATTGCAATTGCCGTTGCGGGCTTTGCTGAAAGCGAGCTGGAAATTACCGCTCAGGATAATTTGCTGGTGGTGAAAGGCGCGCATGCGGACGAGCAAAAAGAACGTACTTACCTGTACCAGGGTATTGCCGAACGCAACTTCGAACGCAAGTTCCAGTTAGCGGAGAACATCCACGTTCGCGGCGCAAACCTGGTAAACGGTCTGCTGTATATCGAGCTTGAGCGCGTGATTCCTGAAGCGAACAAACCGCGCCGCATCGAAATCAACTAATTTATCTGTCGGGCCGCTTGCGCGGCCCCGCTAAGCACAGGCTTGCCGTCAGGGAGCCGAAAGGTACTTACTCGCTTCTTAGAAGGAGAATATTATGCGTAACTACGATTTATCCCCACTGCTGCGTCAATGGATCGGTTTTGACAAACTGGCCAATGCATTACAAAACGCCGGTGAAAGCCAAAGCTTCCCACCCTATAACATCGAAAAGAGCGATGATAACCACTACCGCATTACCCTTGCGTTAGCCGGTTTCCGCCAGGAAGATTTGGATATTCAACTGGAAGGCACGCGTCTGACCGTAAAAGGTACGCCGCAGCAGCCGGAAAAAGAGACCAAATGGTTGCATCAGGGGCTGGTCACTCAATCATTCAGCCTGAGCTTTACGCTGGCTGAAAATATGGAAGTCTCCGGCGCAAGCTTCACCAATGGCTTGCTGCATATTGATTTGACCCGTAATGAGCCTGAAACCATTGCTCCACAACGTATCGCCATCAGCGAACGTCCCGCATTAAATAGCTAAATAGCTCCAAGCCTTTGCCCCGCCAGAAATGACGGGGCTTTTTTGTGCTTTACCACCCATACATTGCGCCTGTACTCTGCGAGAATCCATTTACTTAATGATGTTATTCACAGGGAACAGAAGAATGAGTGATATAGCATTGACGGTCAGCGTTCTGGCATTGGTGGCGGTTGTCGGGTTATGGATCGGCAACATAAAAGTACGGGGCGTTGGTTTTGGCATCGGAGGCGTGCTGTTTGGCGGTATTATCGTCGGACACTTTGTCGATCAGGCAGGGATGACCCTGAGCGGCGATATGCTGCATTTTATTCAGGAATTTGGCCTGATACTCTTCGTCTATACCATCGGCATCCAGGTCGGGCCGGGTTTCTTTGCTTCACTGCGTGTTTCGGGACTGCGTCTGAACCTGTTTGCAGTGCTGATCGTGATTATCGGGGGGCTGGTCACCGCGCTTCTGCATAAGATCTTCGCTATTCCGCTGCCCGTGGTGCTGGGGATCTTCTCCGGCGCGGTCACTAATACGCCCGCACTGGGTGCCGGGCAGCAAATTCTGCGCGATCTGGGTACGCCGGGGGATGTGGTCGATCAGATGGGGATGAGCTATGCCATGGCTTATCCTTTCGGTATTTGCGGTATTTTGCTCACGATGTGGCTGATGCGCCTCATTTTCCGCGTGAACGTGGAGTCCGAGGCTCAGCAGCATGAATCAACCCTGACCAACGGTCATACGCTGATTCAGACGATGAACATTCGTGTTGAAAACCCGAACCTCAATAATATGGCGATTCAGGATGTCCCTATTCTGAACAGCGACAAAATCATCTGTTCACGCCTGAAGCGAGATGAAACGTTAATGGTGCCGTCGCCGGGGACGATTATCCAGATGGGCGATCTGCTCCACCTGGTCGGACAGCCAGGCGATCTGCATAATGCGAAGGTGGTGATTGGGCAGGAAGTGGACACTTCACTGTCAACGCGGGGCACGGATTTGCGCGTTGAACGTGTCGTTGTGACCAACGAACAGGTGCTTGGCAAGCGGATCCGCGACCTGCACTTTAAAGAACGTTACGACGTGGTGATTTCCCGTCTGAACCGCGCGGGCGTTGAACTGGTCGCCAGCAGCGATGCCAGCCTGCAATTTGGCGATATCCTGAATCTGGTGGGGCGACCTTCGTCGATTGATGCCGTTGCCAATGTTGTGGGTAACGCACAGCAAAAACTGCAGCAGGTGCAGATGTTGCCGGTGTTTATCGGGATCGGGCTTGGGGTTTTGTTGGGTTCAATCCCGCTGTTTATCCCCGGTTTCCCGGTGGCATTAAAACTGGGGTTGGCCGGTGGACCACTGATTATGGCGCTGATTTTGGGGCGTATTGGCAGTATCGGTAAGCTGTACTGGTTTATGCCTCCCAGCGCGAACCTGGCGTTGCGTGAGCTAGGTATTGTGCTCTTTCTCGCGGTGGTTGGTCTGAAATCCGGCGGCGATTTTGTGAATACGCTGACGCAGGGCGACGGTCTGAGCTGGGTGGGCTACGGTATTTTCATTACCGCCATTCCACTGATTACTGTCGGTTTACTGGCACGTATCTTTGCCAAAATGAACTATCTGACGCTGTGCGGCATGCTGGCAGGGTCGATGACGGACCCTCCTGCGCTGGCATTCGCTAACAACCTGCACGCCACCAGTGGCGCAGCAGCGCTCTCCTACGCCACCGTTTACCCGTTGGTGATGTTCCTGCGCATTATTACTCCGCAACTGCTGGCGGTGCTCTTCTGGGGATTAGGTTAAAACTGACCTATCCAGCCAGCATATCCAGGAATGCCTGATGCGCTGCGCTTATCCGACCTACATCGTTCACTGTAGGCCGGATAAGACGCCAGTCGCCATCCGGCATTACAAAGCACATCTCTCTTTTCCATTGTCTCATCACATTACGCTCCCTTTCGTTTGCGAATCAGGTTCATACTCCTTCACTGTTCCGGTATAACGACCAGACTACAATATTGAAGGAGTCGTCATGAAGATTTCCCGCCTTGGGGAAGCGCCGGATTACCGCTTCTCACTGGCAAATGAGCGTACGTTTCTGGCGTGGATCCGCACTGCGCTGGGTTTTCTGGCGGCGGGCGTTGGTCTTGATCAACTGGCCCCGGACTTTGCTACGCCGGTCATCCGTGAGGCACTTGCTTTGTTGCTGTGTCTGTTTGCAGGGGGGCTGGCGATCTACGGTTATCTGCGCTGGTTGCGAAATGAAAAGGCGATGCGTCTGAAAGAGGACATGCCGTACACCAACAGCCTGCTGATTATCAGCGTTATGTTGACGCTTGTGGCGGTGATTGTTATGGCGCTGGTGCTGTATGCCGGATAGTCGTAAGGCTCGTCGCCAGTCCGATCCTGGTCTACAACCGGAACGGACATCGCTGGCCTGGTTTCGTACGTTGCTAGGCTATGGTGCACTGATGGCGCTGGCGATTAAGCATAACTGGCATCAGGCGGGAGCGTTATTCTGGGTTTCGATAGCTGTGCTGGCAATTGTGGCGATTATTCTCTGGCGCTACACCCGCAGCCGTAACCTGATGGATGTTACGCATAGCGATTTTTCTGAATCTCGCGCGGTGCGTGACAAATTTATGATCTCCCTCGCGGTGTTATCCCTTGCAATACTGTTTGCTGTAACACACGTTCGCCAACTTATCGTATATATCGGGAATTTTGCATGACAGTATGTGAGGACATGGATGTTAGTGAGGGTATTTTAAAGGTGGTGATTGATCACCAGAAGAGTTTACAACCTATTGAACTGTACCGTGATTTACGACAAGGAGATGTTCGTCTCATACAGTTTATCCCTCTGATTAAGCGCGATGAAGCAGGCAACCTGACGGCTGAATCTGTCACACCAGAAGGGTGGGGGCAGTTTTTAAATACGATATTTGATATCTGGGTTCGTGAAGATATTAATCGGGTATCTATTCAGCTTTTTGATAAAACGCTGCGTCGATGGTGTGGACTGGCGGTACAAATGGAACGGCAATCGACCTCACCGCAGAGCGCGCGCTGCCGGTCATGTTCCTTATCGCAATTTTACCGTGGTGATTGCCCGGTGCATGGGGATATTCACGGGGAAAACGTGCTGTGTGCGGGATATCAGGCCTTCTTTGAACACTCATCACCCCATATGCGCGTCATGCGCGATCTGATTAAACAGCATCGCTCACCGATGGAGCTGATGGCGATGCTGCGTTGAGATCAGCGGGGGTTAGCGTCCTTTTGCCAGGTATTGCGCCATTTCGGCCTCAGGAACCATACCGCCGCCGGTCGCCCATACCAGATGAGTGGCGTTTTTGAGCTGTTCTGCACTGAATCCATGCATCTGCTGGTAATCCGTGGAGGCACAAACGTGCTGCGGGCCAGCCATGCCAGCCAGTGCTGACGGCTCAAGACGAATACCTTCCTCCTGTGCCAGCCAGCCCAGCATATCGTACATGGTCTGGTCTTCCAGCGTGTACAGACCGTCGAGCAGACGTTCCATCGCCCGGCCTACAAAGCCCGATGCGCGACCGACTGCCAGCCCATCTGCCGCCGTCATGTTGTCGATACCAATCTCCTGTACGGAAATCGTGTCGTGCAGTCCGGTGTAAATCCCCAACAGCATGCACGGTGAATGAGTCGGCTCTGCGAAGAAGCAATGAACGTTGTCACCGAATGCCAGCTTCAGACCAAATGCCACCCCGCCAGGGCCACCACCCACACCGCACGGCAAGTAAACAAACAGTGGATGGTCAGCATCTACCACACGTCCCTGCTGGGCAAACTGGGCCTTCAGGCGCTGTCCGGCAACCGCATAACCTAAAAACAGCGTGCGAGAGTTTTCATCGTCGATAAAGAAACAGTTCGGATCGGACTCTGCCGCCTTACGCCCTTGTTCAACTGCCACACCGTAATCTTCTTCGTACTCCACAACGGTAACGCCGTGGCTGCGCAGCTTAGCCTTTTTCCATGCGCGCGCGTCGGCAGACATGTGTACCGTCACCTTAAAGCCGATGCGGGCGCTCATGATGCCGATAGACATCCCCAGGTTGCCGGTTGAACCTACCGCGATGCTGTACTGGCTAAAGAACTGTTTGAACTCAGGAGAAAGCAGAATGCTGTAATCATCATTTGTCGTCAGCAGACCTGCTTTCAGTGCCAGTTTTTCGGCGTGTGTCAGTACTTCATAAATACCGCCACGGGCTTTGATTGAGCCAGAAATTGGCAGATGGCTGTCTTTTTTCAGCAGCAGCTCGCCGTGGATAGGCTGCTCGTACTCTTGTTCCAGCCGTTTTTGCATCGCCGGGATGGTGGCCAGCTCAGATTCAATAATGCCGCCAGTGGCCTCGGTTTCCGGGAAGGCTTTTGCCAGGTACGGCGCGAAGCGCGTCAGACGGGCGTGGGCGTCCTGAACGTCGTGCTCAGTCAGGCCAACATACGGTAAACCTTCCGCAAGAGAGGTGGTGCCAGGGTTAAACCAGGTCGTTTCCTTGAGAGCGACCAGATCTTCCACTAAAGGATACTGGGCGATAAGTGTTTGAATGTTTTCCATAGTCAGTCTCGTTGCGCTTAGATAATAAAGGAAAGCAGGAATGTGCACGCCAGTGCAATAACGGACGCGATAAATGTCGCGGTCGTATAGTATTTGAACGTCTCATTCAGAGTGGCTCCGCAGTACTGCTTTACCAGCCAGAAGAGGGAATCTGTAACGATTGTGCAGCCAATTGCACCAGAACCGATGGCAATAGCGATGATCTCCGGGCTGACGTTCGGGTAAAGCGGTAGCATAGGGGCCACAATCGCTGTCGCACCCATCATGGCAACGGTGGCTGAACCCACTGCAGCATGCAGGATCAGTGCTACCAGCCATGCCAGCAGAATCGGGTGCATGTGCATATTCGAGAGGATCAGCGCGAGGGTATCCGCCAGCCCACTGCTTTTCAGGATAGCGTTGAATGCGCCGCCTGCGCCGATAATCAACAGAATATTGGCTATGGAGCCAAAACCATTTTCGGTATGAGTCAGTAGCGCGCCCATGCCGATATGCTGACGCAAACCGAGGATGTAATAGGCCACGAAAACGGCGATAAACATCGCGGTGATTGGGTTACCAATAAACTCCAGTAGCGTATATACCGTGCTGCCTTTTGCCATGTTCAGCTCAGCAACGGTTTTTACCAGCATCAGGCCAATCGGCAGCAGTACGGTAAACAGCGTGGCGCCCAGCGAGGGCAGCGTACCTTCATCGCGTACCTTGAGATCGGAAAACTCAGTCGGGACGGGTTTAAATGGCAGACGGTTGCCGAGAAATTTCAGGTATAGCGGCCCGCCGATTAGCGAGGCCATCAAGCCAACCAGTAAACCGTAAACGATCACTGTACCAATATCGGCACCCAGCTTGTTGGCCACGAACAGGGCGGCAGGATGTGGCGGTACCACGCAATGTACAGCCATCAGCGCAGTACACAGCGGGATCGCCAGTTTCAGCAGTGAGGTGTTGGTTTTTTTAGCAATAGAAAAAGCCAGTGGGATCAACAGCACCACGCCGACTTCGACAAACAGCGTGATGCCGCAAATCAACCCGACCAGTACCATAATGACGTCAGCCGAAAGCCAGCGACAACGCTGCAACGTCAGACCGATGCGTTCCGCCGCGCCGGATACTTCCATCATTTTGCCGAGAATGGTACCAAGACCGATAACGGCAGCGAGAAAGCCCAGCGTACCGCCTATGCCACTCTCAATGGCGTTGACCATATCCAGCGGTCCCATGCCCATCATCGTACCCACGAAGAAGCTGGCTAACAGCAGTGCCAGAAACGGGTGGAATTTGAACTTCACGATGGTCAAAACGATTAATACGATGCTTATCAGCAGCGTACTCACAACCCAGATTTGAGAGTGCATAACTCACCTTGCCCTGTGATTAATATAGGGGTATTGGACAAAAATAAGGCACAGTCTGACAAACGATAAAAATCCCCTTTCACATGAGCCAGATTAAATCAAATGAGTGATTTACATCTAATTACGCATTATTTATGCGATATGGTTCACCTTGATTCATCTTTATGCTGATTTTTACAGCGATTTTTTTTACACTCCGGCGAATAATTCAGGATGAAAGAGGTGAATATGGACCCCCTTCGTGAAGTCAGAAATCGGCTGCTCAATGGTTGGCAACTCTCAAAACTGTATACCTTTGAAGTGGCGGCCAGACATCAGTCGTTTGCGCTGGCGGCAGAAGAACTTTCCTTAAGCCCTAGCGCCGTCAGCCACCGTATTAATCAGCTTGAAGAAGAGTTGGGGATTCAGCTGTTTGTTCGCTCTCACCGCAAAGTGGAGCTCACTCACGAAGGTAAACGGGTGTTCTGGGCGTTGAAATCGTCGCTGGATACGCTGAATCAGGAAATCCTCGATATCAAAAACCAGGAGCTGTCCGGGACGCTCACTGTGTACTCACGTCCCTCCATCGCACAGTGCTGGCTGGTTCCGGCGCTCGGTGACTTTACCCGTCGCTATCCGTCGATTTCTCTGACCATGCTGACCGGGAATGACAACGTCAATTTGCAACGTGCCGGGGTTGATCTGGCCATTTATTTTGACGATGCCCCCTCTGCACAGCTCACGCACCATTTCCTGATGGATGAAGAGATCCTGCCGGTATGCAGCCCGGACTATGCCCGTCGTTATGACCTTACGGGGTCGTTAGTGAATCTGCCGCACTGCACGTTGTTGCACGATAGACAGGCATGGAGCAACGACTCCGGGACCGATGAATGGCACAGTTGGGCGCAGCATTTTGCCGTGAATTTGCCGACATCATCAGGTATCGGCTTCGATCGTTCTGATTTAGCGGTCATTGCGGCGATGAACCATATCGGCGTAGCGATGGGACGAAAGAGACTGGTACAAAAGCGCCTCGACAGCGGGGAACTGGTCGCGCCTTTCGGTGATATGGCGCTGAAATGCCATCAACACTATTACGTCACCACGTTACCCGGCAGGCAGTGGCCAAAAATCGAGGCATTTATTGGCTGGCTGCAGGAGCAGGTTAAATAAACGGGCCGCGAATATTTTTTACGCTTTCTCTCTACACCAGGTATCAAAAATCATGCTAAATACGTGATATCACACCTGATGATTTGCGTAAGGACGACCGTGTTAAAGCCGATTGTTTCCCTCTTACTGTTAGCCAGTGCCACTGTGTATGCCGCGCCCCCTGCGCTGACGGCGGCGCTGTATGCACAGCAGCTTGGGGTTGGAATGGACGTAGATTGGGCTCGCACCGATCGCGGTATCCGCGAGTTCGATCCGCTGGTGGTACGGGATTTCAAGGCGAAGGGGATCTCTCATGTGCGTATTCGTGTGGCGGGTGAGCCAACAGAAGCCAGACTCATCCATTTGCGCAAGCTGGTAGAGGCTTGCGAGCAATACGGCGTGATCCCGATTATTGCTTATCAGGCTGATGAATATAAAAAAGACCCCAATAGCGGCAATGAAAAAGAGGTGGTTAACTGGTGGGTAGCGGTGGCGCATTACTTTGGTCAAAGTTCGCCGTTGCTGGGCTTTGACCTGATTTATGAGCCTGCCGATAAGCTTAATCACAATCAGACTTCGCTCAATCGGGTGTATGACAAAACCATTCGTACAATCCATGCCATCGACCCGCAGCGGATGATTTTCATTGCGCCGCGCCTGCGCGCGGCACCGGAAGATTTGCCTAATCTGAAATTACCGCCGCAAAGCCAGAATACCGTTCTGGCTGAATGGCATATCTTCCCGTGGGGGCCGCTAAAAAATAACGGTAAGTACCCCTGGACGTCGGGGACTGCGGCAGAAAAAGCCGCCATTCGCGCCCGTATTAATACGGCTATTCACTGGCAACAGAAAACGGGGCACGTCAGTTGGGTGGGGGGGTGGTCACCGGGAGAAACCATCAAAAATACGCCTTCTGCCGCGCAAACTGCATTTGCACGGTTTATGGCATGTGAACTGCGCAAGGCAAAAATCCCCTATGCAATCAATGCTGATACGCAGTTTTATGATGGTGAAGAAGGTGCCTGGCGTCCCGCACTGGAGCCGTTGATTAACACAATGATTGCGCCTGAATGTGAAAAGCCCGGCGATAAGCCGGGCCATCATGCGCTTAAACCGCCTGTCCCTGATGTGACACGCGTGACGCCAGCGGCAGCCAGCATACAAAAATCAGCAGCCCCATAAGGGTCATCAGCAGCCCGAGGCTGGCTTGTCCGGTCTGCGGTAGCATCGCGGAGAGCCACGCCAGCACGCCAGAGCCAATGTTCTGTAAGCCACCAACCAGCGCGCCGGCAGTACCTGCCAGGAACGGGAAAGGTTCCATTGCGCCGCTGGTTGCCAGTGGGAACAACATCCCCGCACCGAAGAAGAACAACGCGGCAGGAACCAGCAGTGTCCAGACGTTCATCACATCAAACAAACCTGGGATCCACATCATCAACCCGGCAACCAGACAGCAGGTAACCGACTGCCACATTAGCGTTGAAAATCGCTTGTTAGGGCGACCGGCGAACCATGCGCCGAAAAACGCCGCCGGAATAGGCAGAATAAACAGGATACTGACCGCCATGCTGCTTAAACCCAGCACCGCGCCCATCAATACCCCAGAGCAGGCTTCGAAGACGGCAACGCCTGCCAGGCCGCCGATCAACATCAGCACGTAACAGGTAAATGCGCCGTTGCCAAACAGGGTTTTGTAGCTGGCAATCAGCCGTGGACGTGGCGCGCCAGCAGGCCGTGTTTCCGGCATCCAGCGCGCCATGCTAAACGTGACACCCGCGCACAGAATCAGCAGAAAAATATAGCAGGCGCGCCAGTTCCACAGCGTATCCAGCATACCGCCAATCAGCGGTGCCAGCAGCGGACTGACCAGGATACCCATATTTAACAAACTATTCGCGTGGCGCAGCTGAGTACCCTCATACAGGTCTCGCGGTAGGGTTCGCGCCATCACACCGCCGACGCCTGTCCCCATACCCTGAATGGCACTGGCGATAATCAATACCGTCAGACTATGGGTAGTAATGGCGACCAGCGTAGCCAGCATAAAAATAGACATCCCGGCGAGGATCACCGGGCGACGACCTACGCGGTCGGAAAGCGGGCCGTAAAACAGTTGTGACACGCCGTAGGTCAGCAGGTAGGCAGCCATTACGCTTTGCACCGCGCCTTCGCGAACGTTCAGTTCACGCGCCATATCAGCAATCGCAGGGATATAAATGGTTTGCGCCATCTGACCCACCGCCACCAGTAATACCAACATCAACAACAAATTGACGCTTCTATGCCTTTTCATTTCGCTGATTACTTTTCAAATGAAGAAAAAATAAGAATAAGGTGCTGAACTTTCCCATAAATGCGCGTGGAATCTACCACAACAGAAAAAGAAGGCCAGATAGTGGACTGGAATGTTTAAACGATGAACGGCAGGAAATGTAAACAAATAGCGGCAACAAATGTTGCCGGATTGCATCAGGTCGACAGCGCGATTATGACAAACGTAGCAATACTGCGCCGGCGGCAATACCTGCGGCCGCGATAAGGCGTACTCCGGCGACTTTCTCTTTTAGCAGCAACCAGGCGAGCAGTGCGCCAAACAGAATGGATGTTTCACGCAGTGCGGCTACCACCGCCAGCGGGGCCTGAGTCATCGCCCACAGTGCCAGCCCGTAAGAGCCCATGGTGCCAATACCACCAAGAATACCTTTCTTCCACTGGTGCGCCAGATAGCGGGAGGCTTCGCGGCGTCTGGCAATCATCGCCCAGCTCAACAAGCAGGAGCCGTTCAGGAAGAAGGTCCAGAGCGTGTAGCCCAGAGCAGTCTCTGAAAGCCGAACACCGGTGCCATCAACCAGCGTATAGCCGGCAATAAAACAGGCATTGATGAGCGCCAGAACGATCCCTCGTTGTGAACTGCTGCGTCCGTTAAATGCCATGCCGAGGATCGCAAGGCAGATTGTGGCAATCCCCACCCAGGCCAGCATTGACAGACTATCGCCGAGAAACAGGACGCTGATGATAGCGACCAACAATGGGGCGGTGCCGCGCATGATGGGATAGGTCTGGCTCATGTCCGAAACCTGATAGGTTTTGGCAACCAGGACGGTGTACACCACCTGTAATGCGGTTGAAATCGCCAAAAATGGCAGGCTGGCGGCAGAGGGTTGGGGGGCGAAGGGTAAGAGAATCAGAGCCATAATCGCAGCCGAGCCGCTCACGCTGATAGCCGAGTACAGTTTGTCATTTCCTGCTTTAACAATGGCGTTCCAGCTGGCATGAAGCAGCGCGGCGAACAGTAAAATGCAGAAAACAGAAAGAGTCATAGCGGTATTCTTCCCTGAGAATGTCATAAAAACGTAACATATTGGCGCGACACAAGCACCTGGGAGAAGGTGAAAGGGGAGCAGGTGATAACCCGCTCCCCTTAAGTGCGACTTGAATCTGAACTATTTTATATACTTCAGAACAGCATCAAGCAGTTGCAGTGCTGCAACGATGAGTTTGAGGATAAGAATAGCGATATCCACGAGGCTCATACGCTCTCCTTTTGGTACAAGGAGCACGGTGCTGGCGTACCTCGCCGCTGCCTGTTGCCAGCACCTTTGTTGACGTAACACAGTGTGCTCACTTCGGGGGTTAAGGCGCTGACGGCACCACCCGTTTCAGCCAGGACTTTGATGCGCCGGTAAAACAGCGGCCCCCTCGCGCACTGCGAACATTCACAGTATAGATAAATACTGTATGTATGAACAGTATTTTATGGACAAAATCCGCAAAGCGATCCATACTCAGAAACCTCAAAATCCGTGCCTTAAATTGCGCGTTCGTTCCCGATCGCGTATACTTCTTGCGTTGACGTAACACAGTGTGTTCTGCGGTTACCAGCCGCAAACCCTGAAAAAAACCTCGCCCCGGCGGGGTTTTTTGTTTTTACATTGCGTACAGCTAAACGTGATCTTTGACGCATTTTTGCGCAGATGAAAAATTTTCCATTGTCACGCTGAAAAACCTGTGTTTGTATAAATCCTGTTAACCAACAAACAGACAAGGTCCCTAATGAACCCTTCCATGCTGACTGCGACCCTACTAAAAACTGCGCCATCTCGCGCAGCGGTCGTCGTGCGTGTGGTGGTGGTCGTCGGCAATGCGCCGTAGGGTCCGGAACAACACACGATTCCAAAACCCCGCCGGCGCAAACCGGGCGGGGTTTTTCGTATAAGAGACCTGCCCGGAGCAAAGGCCCAGAATAAAAGGACTGGAGCATGGCAAGTTCGGGCATCACATCCAAGCGTACGCGCTTTACGGGCGCAGAATTCATCGTTCATTTCCTGGAACGTCAGGGAATTAAAGTCGTCACCGGTATTCCTGGTGGCTCAATTCTCCCCGTCTACGACGCCTTAAGCCAAAGCACGCAAATCCGTCATATCCTGGCGCGCCACGAGCAGGGTGCGGGGTTTATCGCCCAGGGGATGGCACGAACCGAGGGTAAACCTGCGGTGTGTATGGCCTGTAGCGGGCCGGGGGCAACTAACCTGGTTACTGCTATCGCCGATGCGCGCCTGGACTCTATTCCGTTGGTGTGTATCACCGGGCAGGTTCCGGCCTCTATGATCGGCACTGACGCCTTCCAGGAAGTTGACACCTACGGCATCTCTATCCCCATCACCAAACACAATTATCTGGTTCGCCATATCAATGAATTACCGCAGGTCATGAGCGATGCCTTCCGCATTGCGCAGTCAGGACGCCCAGGCCCGGTGTGGATAGACATACCTAAGGACATTCAAACAGCCGTATTTGACATTGAAGAGATGCCGGAGCCTGCAGAAAAAGCCCCTGCGCCAACCTTTAGCGCGGACAGCGTTCGCGATGCTGCCGCCATGATCAATGCGGCACAACGTCCGGTGTTGTATCTCGGCGGCGGCGTGATTAACGCACCTGAGCGCGTACGTGAGCTGGCGGAAAAAGCGATGCTGCCCACCACCATGACCTTAATGGCGCTGGGCATGTTGCCAAAAGCGCATCCGCTGTCGTTAGGTATGCTGGGCATGCACGGCGCACGCAGCACCAACTTTATTCTGCAAGAAGCTGATTTATTAATTGTTCTTGGCGCACGTTTTGATGACCGGGCGATTGGTAAAACCGAGCAGTTCTGCCCGAATGCAAAGATTATCCACGTGGATATCGATCGTGCCGAGCTGGGTAAAATCAAACAGCCGCACGTAGCCATTCAGGCGGATGTGAATGAGGTGCTGGAACAGCTGATCCCATTGATTGAGGCGCAGTCGCGCGGCGTGTGGCATCACATGGTGGCGGATTTGCAGCGTGAATTCCCGTGTACCATTCCACAGGAAAGCGATCCGCTCAGCCATTATGGGCTGATTAACGCCGTTGCGGCTTGCGTGGATGACAGCGCCATCATCACTACCGACGTGGGTCAGCATCAGATGTGGGCGGCGCAGGCCTACCCGCTGAATCGCCCACGTCAGTGGCTGACGTCTGGTGGTCTGGGGACCATGGGCTTCGGTCTGCCTGCCGCGATTGGTGCAGCGCTGGCGAACCCGGACAAGAAAGTGCTGTGCTTCTCTGGTGACGGCAGCCTGATGATGAATATTCAGGAAATGGCGACTGCCAGTGAAAATCAGCTGGATATTAAGATCATCCTGATGAATAACGAAGCGCTGGGTCTGGTGTATCAGCAGCAGAGCCTGTTCTATAAACAAGGCGTGTTTGCTGCGACCTATCCGGGGATGATTAACTTTATGCAGATTGCCGCCGGTTTTGGTCTCGAAACCTGCGATTTAAATCATGAAGCGGATCCACAGGCGGCGCTGCAGGAGATAATTAATCGTCCAGGACCTGCGCTGATCCACGTACGTATTGATGCAGAAGAAAAAGTGTACCCGATGGTACCGCCGGGTGCGGCAAACACTGAAATGGTGGGGGAATAAGCCATGCAACAGCAGACTCATGACAACGTAATCCTGGAACTCACCGTACGCAATCACCCGGGTGTAATGACCCACGTTTGTGGACTGTTTGCCCGCCGTGCGTTCAACGTGGAAGGTATCCTCTGTCTACCGATTCAGGACAGTGATAAGAGCCGTATCTGGCTATTGGTGAATGACGACCAACGTCTGGAGCAGATGATAAGCCAGATCGACAAACTGGAAGATGTGGTGAAAGTGGCGCGCAACCAGTCTGATCCCTCAATGTTTAACAAAATTACCGTCTTCTTCGAGTAATCCGCTCAAGGCAGAGGCCGCTTGAAGGATGACGTGTATATCGTTAAGGTAATCGCCTTTGCCGGATGGCGGCATTCATGCCTTGTCCGGCCTACCTTCTTGTAGGCCAGATAAGCGCAGCGCCATCAGGCGTTTTCCAGCACCAGGACATAACCCATGATTACCGTTGCCCTTATCGACGACCACCTTATCGTCCGTTCCGGGTTTGCCCAACTGTTGGGGCTGGAACCCGATTTGCAGGTTGTGGCTGAGTTTGGCTCAGGTAGCGAGGCGCTGGCAGGATTGCCAGGGCGCGGCGTGCAGGTCTGTATCTGCGACATCTCCATGCCTGACATTTCCGGCCTCGAACTGTTAAGCCAGTTGCCAAAAGGCATGGCGATTATCATGCTCTCCGTCCACGACAGCCCGGCGCTGGTGGAGCAGGCGTTGAACGCAGGGGCGCGAGGCTTCCTCTCAAAACGCTGTAGCCCCGATGAGCTGATTGCCGCGGTGCGTACCGTGGCAACTGGCGGCTGCTATTTAACGCCGGACATCGCCGTCAAACTGGCGGCCGGGCGTCAGGACCCGCTAACCAAACGCGAACGTCAGGTGGCAGAAAAACTGGCGCAAGGGATGGCAGTCAAAGAGATTGCGGCTGAACTGGGCTTGTCACCAAAAACGGTACACGTGCACCGCGCCAACCTGATGGAAAAGTTGGGCGTAAGCAACGATGTTGAGTTGGCACGGCGGATGTTTGACGGCTGGCAATGAACACGTTCTTTTCCCGGTTAGTCACCATTGTTGCCTGCTTTTTTATCTTCTCTGCCGCATGGTTTTGCCTGTGGAGCATCAGCCTGCATCTGGTTGAACGCCCTGAGCTGGCAGTGCTGCTGTTTCCATTCGGCCTGCGCCTGGGGTTGATGCTGCAATGCCCGCGCGGCTACTGGCCGGTACTGTTGGGAGCGGAATGGCTGCTTCTGTTTTGGCTGGCACAGGAAGTGGCACTGTCCCATCTGCCACTTTTGGTGATCGGTAGCTTTCTCACCTTACTTCCCGTCGCACTGACCTCACGTTTCCGCCATCAGCGTGACTGGCGCACATTGTTATTACAGGGGGCAGCACTGACCGCGGCGGCATTGCTGCAATCGCTACCATGGCTTGGGCAAGGTGAAGAGGCGTGGACCGTGCTGCTGCTAACACTCACTGGTGGACTGACGCTGGCGCCGATCTGCCTGGTGTTCTGGCACTATCTGACCAGCACCACCTGGCTGCCGCTGGGACCGGCGGTGGTTTCTCAACCTGTGAACTGGCGCGGACGACATCTGGTCTGGTATCTGCTGTTGTTCAGTGTCAGCCTGTGGTTGCAGTTGGGCCTGCCGAATGAGCTGTCACGCTTTACGCCGTTTTGCCTCGCGCTGCCGATTATTGCACTTGCCTGGCACTATGGCTGGCAGGGGGCGCTGATCGCCACGTTGATGAATGCCATCGCGCTGATTGCCAGCCAGACCTGGCACGACCATCCCGTCGACTTGCTGCTCTCCTTGCTGGCGCAGAGCCTGACCGGTCTGCTGCTCGGTGCGGGTATTCAGCGCCTGCGTGAACTCAACCAGTCGCTGCAAAACGAGCTGGCACGCAATCATCGTTTGGCGGAGCGTTTGTTGGAAACCGAAGAAAGCGTGCGGCGCGACGTGGCGCGTGAACTGCATGATGACATTGGGCAGACCATTACCGCGATTCGTACTCAGGCCGGTATCGTTCAGCGGCTGGCTCCGGAGAACGTGGGCGTGAAGCGCAGTGGGGCGCATATTGAGCAGCTTTCACTCGGGGTATACGATTCGGTACGTCGTCTGTTGGGGCGTTTACGCCCGCGCCAGTTAGATGATTTAACCCTGGAGCAGGCTATCCGTTCGTTGATGCGGGAAATGGAGCTGGAAAGTCGCGGTATCGTCAGCCACCTCGACTGGCATATTGATGAATCAGAACTCAGCGAGAGTCAGCGGGTGACGCTGTTTCGCGTCTGCCAGGAAGGACTGAACAATATTGTTAAGCATGCCAATGCCAGCGCGGTGACGTTGCAGGGCTGGCTACAGGATGAGCGGTTGATGCTGGTGATTGAGGACGATGGCAGCGGCCTGCCGCCGGGTTCGAATCAGCAAGGATTTGGCCTCACCGGGATGCGCGAGCGCATTACGGCCCTCGGCGGTAAGCTTTCGATATCCTGTACGCACGGTACGCGGGTCAGCGTCTCTTTGCCTCAGCGTTATGTGTAAGGAATGGCAATGTTTCAGTTTCTAAAAGCCCCGGCTAATGCGCCACTCATTACCAATAAAAGTGAAGTAGATGCCCGTTATCGCTACTGGCGGCGGCATATTCTGACCACCATCTGGCTTGGCTATGCGCTGTTTTATTTCACGCGCAAAAGCTTCAACGCGGCGGTGCCGGATATCCTGACCAGCGGTGTGCTGACCCGCAGCGATATTGGTCTGTTGGCAACGCTGTTTTACATCACTTACGGCCTGTCGAAGTTTGTCTCTGGTATCGTCAGCGATCGTTCCAACGCCCGCTATTTTATGGGCATTGGCTTGATTGCAACCGGCGTGGTAAACATCCTGTTTGGTTTCTCGACCTCGCTTTGGGCCTTTGCGCTACTGTGGGCACTGAATGCGTTCTTTCAGGGCTGGGGATCGCCGGTATGCGCCCGTTTGCTGACTGCCTGGTACTCGCGTACCGAGCGTGGTGGCTGGTGGGCGCTATGGAACACCGCACATAACGTCGGCGGGGCGCTGATCCCGATGGTGATGGCGGCGACGGCGCTGCATTATGGCTGGCGTGCAGGAATGATGATTGCCGGAATACTGGCGATTGTGGTGGGATTTTTCCTGTGCTGGCGATTGCGCGACAGGCCGCAGGCGATTGGCTTACCTCCGGTTGGCGACTGGCGGCACGATGAGTTAGAAATTGCCCAGCAGCAGGAGGGCGCAGGCTTAACCCGCAAAGAAATTCTCACCCGCTATGTATTGCTGAATCCCTACATCTGGCTGCTGTCGTTGTGTTATGTGCTGGTGTACGTGGTACGTGCAGCGATCAACGACTGGGGTAATCTGTACATGTCAGAAACGCTGGGGGTCGATTTGGTAACCGCCAACACCGCGGTGACCATGTTTGAGCTGGGCGGATTTGTCGGCGCGCTGGTGGCGGGTTGGGGCTCGGACAAGCTGTTTAACGGTAATCGTGGGCCAATGAACCTGATTTTTGCCGCCGGGATTTTGCTCTCCGTCGGTTCGTTGTGGCTGATGCCATTCGCCAGCTACGTGATGCAAGCGGCGTGCTTTTTCACCACCGGATTCTTCGTTTTTGGCCCGCAAATGCTGATTGGTATGGCGGCGGCGGAGTGCTCGCACAAAGAGGCGGCGGGTGCGGCAACCGGGTTTGTCGGGCTATTTGCTTATCTGGGCGCTTCACTCTCCGGCTGGCCGCTGGCGAAGGTGATGGAGGTTTGGCACTGGACAGGATTCTTTGTGGTGATCGCTATTGCGGCGGGAATTTCCGCGCTGCTGCTGCTGCCGTTTTTAAACGCCCAGGCCCCGCGCGATCTCAACGAAGCGTGATGCACCTCACCTTTTTTCCCCGAGTGGGGTAAAACTAAGAAATTTTCCCGGTTTCACCTGGACGCTGTCTCAGGCGTGATCCCGGGCTGATTTTTACAATGCCTGCTATTCGCAGGTATAAAAATTAGCTCGGAGAGTCCTATGCTGGCCTTCTTAAACCAGGTGCGCAAGCCAACCCTGGATCTGCCGCTCGATGTGCGGCGTAAAATGTGGTTCAAACCGTTCATGCAGTCCTATCTGGTGGTCTTTATTGGCTACCTGACCATGTACCTGATCCGCAAAAACTTCAACATCGCGCAGAACGACATGATCTCCACCTACGGGCTGAGCATGACGCAGTTGGGGATGATTGGCCTGGGCTTCTCCATCACCTACGGCGTGGGTAAAACGCTGGTTTCTTATTACGCGGATGGCAAAAACACCAAGCAGTTCCTGCCGTTTATGTTGATCCTCTCTGCTATCTGTATGCTCGGCTTCAGCGCCAGCATGGGCGCAGGTTCAACCAGCCTGTTCCTGATGATTACCTTCTACGCGCTGAGCGGTTTCTTCCAGAGTACTGGCGGTTCGTGTAGTTATTCCACCATCACCAAATGGACACCTCGCCGTAAACGTGGTTCTTACCTCGGTATGTGGAACATTTCCCACAACCTCGGTGGTGCCGGTGCGGCGGGTGTGGCGTTGTTTGGTGCCAACTACCTGTTCGACGGTCACGTCATTGGTATGTTTATCTTCCCATCGATTATCGCCCTGATTGTTGGCTTTATCGGCCTGCGCTATGGCAGCGACTCCCCGGAATCTTATGGTCTGGGAAAAGCTGAAGAACTGTTCGGTGAAGAGATCAGTGAAGAAGACAAAGAGACCGAAGAAAATGACATGACCAAGTGGCAGATCTTTGTTGAGTATGTGCTGAAAAACAAAGTGATCTGGCTGCTGTGCTTCTCCAACATCTTCCTGTACGTGGTCCGTATTGGTATCGACCAGTGGTCTACCGTGTACGCGTTCCAGGAACTGAAGCTCTCCAAAGAAGTGGCGATTCAGGGCTTTACTCTGTTTGAAGTGGGTGCGCTGGTCGGTACGTTGCTGTGGGGCTGGCTCTCTGACCTGGCAAACGGTCGCCGGGCGCTGGTGGCCTGTGTGGCACTGGCATTAATCATTGCGACACTGGGTGTTTACCAGCATGCCAGCAACCAGTATGTCTATCTGGCTTCGCTGTTTGCCCTCGGCTTCCTGGTGTTTGGCCCGCAGCTGTTAATCGGTGTCGCAGCCGTTGGTTTCGTACCGAAAAAAGCGATCGGCGCTGCCGATGGGATTAAAGGGACATTTGCCTATCTGATCGGTGACAGCTTCGCCAAGCTGGGTCTGGGGATGATTGCTGATGGTACACCGGTTTTCGGTCTGACTGGCTGGGCAGGTACCTTCGCCGCGCTGGATACCGCCGCTATCGGTTGTATCTGCCTGATGGCTATCGTGGCCGTGTTTGAAGAACGTAAAATTCGCCGCGAGAAAAAGATCCAGCAATTGAAAGTCGCTTAAGTGTGTAGTGGTAACTTTTACCCGCCTTCATGGCGGGTTTTTTTATGGTTTAGACTGACTGGTTTCATGCACCAGATTGCGTAGCCACTGATGCGCCGCATCGCGGTGCGTGCGTTCGTGCCAGGCCATACTTTTAGTAAAACCAGCAATGGGCAGCGGCGGTGGCACAACGTGCATCCGGGGATCGGTATAGGCCAGCCGGGCAGGGACGACGGCAATCATCTCGCTAATCGCGAGGATATCCGGCAGAACCAGAAAACTGCTGACTGACAAACCAATCTGTCGTTTTCGTCCAACATCTGCCAGCGCATCATCGGTGACCCCCCAGAAACTTTCCCCCTTATAAGAAACCAGCACATGCTCCAGCGCGCAGAAGCGATCGAGTGTTAACGCCTGATGGGCATCGGGATGATCATGACGCATGAGACAAACATACTCTTCGTTATATAACGGGCGGTTGTGCAGATTATCCGGTGTTGAATCCGGCGTCAGCAGCGCCAGGTCAATTTTACCCTGCTCAAACTGTGTTGTTAGCTGCTCCGGCTCAACGGGAACGACCCGCACACGAATACCTGGCGCACGTGCGCGAAGCGCGGCGATAAACGGCACGATCACCGCTTTAAGGGCGTAATCGGTCGCGGCGACGGTAAAGGTGAGTACCGCGGTGAGTGGGTCGAACTGTGCGGGCTTAAGCAGGATATCAATGTCGCTGAGGATCTGTTTGATGGGCGCAGCCATTTCGCGAGCCCGTAATGTCGGGACAATACCGTGCGGTGTGCGGACAAACAGCGGATCGTCAAAATAATCACGCAGACGGTTTAGCATGCCGCTAACCGCCGGTTGGGTGAGCGAGAGTCGTTGCGCCGCCCGGGTGACGTTGCGTTCATCCAGCAGGGCATCCAGCGTTTTCAACAGATTAAGATCGAGGGTTCTGATATCAGATTTCATGATGTCTGCTCATGGGTTCGATAAGTCACATTATGACACGTTCAGTCGTCGACACAGGTGAATTTGCCGCTATGATGGGCGTCCTGTCGGGTAATGGATGTGCGCATGATTTGGATAATGCTGGCCACGCTGGTTGTTGTTTTTGTTGTGGGTTTTCGGGTACTGACGTCCGGGTCACGGCGCGCGATTCGCCGTCTGAGCGAACGTCTGAGTATTGATGTCGTGCCGGTAGAATCGATGATCGATCAGATGGGGAAAGTGCAGGGAGAGGCGTTTTTACAGTACCTCCATCGACCTGACGAATCGCATCTGCAAAATGCTGCCCAGGTGCTGCTGATCTGGCAAATCGTCATTGTAGACGGTAGTGAACAGAATCTGCTGCAGTGGCACCGGGTGTTGCAAAAAGCCCGGCTGGCCGCGCCGATTACCGACGCACAGGTACGCCTGGCGCTGGGTTTTCTGCGCGAAATGGAGCCGGATATGCAGGAGATAAATGCGTTTCAGATGCGCTATAACGCCTTTTTTCAACCTGAAGATGGAGTGCACTGGTTGCACTGATATCAAAATATATGATGACGGATATTTTTAATCGTCATTATATTTATATCTCTCTCCCGCGCATGATGAACCTCGTTAACTTACACGACGAGGTTCATCATGAAACAAGCGACTCAACAAAGCGCAATTATCTGGCCGCAGGCGTATTTGCCAGGGACGACCGATAACTTTGCCTCCAATGAAATCATTGTTGCCGGACTGAGCATCCGCGCTGTCTGGGCTCAGCTCAACGACACAACGCGCTGGCCGACGTATTACAGCAATGTGGCGGATATCCGGTTTCACGATGGCTCTGGACCGTTACTGAGCATGAACGCCCGTTTCCGTTTCACAACCTTTGGCTTCCCAATTGAAGCGCAAGTCATCGAATATGCGCCACCGGTCGATGGTCAGGCTGCGCGTATTGCCTGGCACGGTTGGGCGGAAGGGGATGCTGATTCGCGTCTGGATGTTGTCCATGCCTGGCTGTTTGAAGATTTACCTGGCGGGCGCGTACGTATTCTGACCCAGGAGTCGCAGCGTGGTGTTCCGGCACAGGAGCTGGCACGCACGCTGCCTAATCCGATGATTAACGGTCATCAGGAGTGGATAGTCGGGCTGGCAAGGGCTGCACGTGACGCTTAATTGGGTCAGCAAGGACCCTCTGTTGTAGGCCGGATAAGACGACGTCGCCATCCGGCGATAAACAGTTGCTGAAACGTTAAATACGTCACAAATTTAATGTTACACTGCGTAACTTTTCTACAATAACCCCACGCAGGTAACAAAATGAGTGACGCTATTGAACAAAAATCCCGCGCTGAGGCAAATACCCGACCGAACTGGTCGGCGGTATTCGCCGTGGCGTTCTGTGTTGCCTGCCTGATAACCGTTGAATTTCTGCCCGTCAGTTTGTTGACGCCAATGGCGCAGGACCTCGGTATTTCGGAAGGTGTTGCCGGGCAATCGGTGACCGTAACGGCGTTTGTCGCCATGTTTGCCAGCCTGTTTGTGACACAAATTATTCAGGCAACCGATCGTCGCTATGTCGTGATCCTCTTTTCGGTACTGCTGACAATCTCCTGCCTGCTGGTTTCCTTTGCCAACTCTTTTACCCTGTTGTTGATTGGTCGTGCCTGCCTCGGTCTGGCGCTCGGAGGGTTCTGGGCGATGTCGGCATCGCTGACCATGCGTCTGGTTCCTGCACGGACGGTGCCGAAAGCGTTATCAGTGATCTTTGGCGCAGTCTCTATCGCACTGGTCATTGCCGCCCCGCTGGGGAGTTTTTTAGGCGGCATCATTGGCTGGCGCAACGTCTTTAATGCCGCGGCGGTGATGGGCGTGCTGTGCACCATCTGGGTGGTGAGATCGCTGCCTTCGCTGCCCGGTGAGCCATCACATCAGAAACAAAACATGTTTAGCCTGCTGCAACGACCGGGGGTAATGGCTGGCATGATGGCTATCTTCATGTCCTTTGCCGGGCAGTTTGCCTTCTTTACCTACATCCGCCCGGTGTACATGAATTTGGCGGGATTTGATGTGGATGGTTTGACGCTGGTGCTGCTGAGCTTTGGTATTGCCAGTTTTGTCGGGACGTCGCTCTCGTCGGTAATCCTGAAACGTTCGGTCAAACTGGCATTAGCCGGAGCACCGCTGGTGCTGGCGCTCAGCGCGCTGGTGCTGATTTTGTGGGGGAGTGACAAAGTGGTGGCGGCCGCAATTGCGATTATCTGGGGGCTGTCGTTTGCGCTGGTACCGGTCGGCTGGTCGACGTGGATCACCCGTTCTTTGGCCGATCAGGCAGAGAAAGCCGGGTCCGTTCAGGTCGCCGTGATCCAGCTTGCCAATACCTGCGGGGCAGCGGTGGGAGGCTATGCGCTCGATAACCTTGGTTTGCTGTCTCCCTTGATGCTCTCAGGTGCTCTGATGCTGCTGACGGCGCTTCTGGTGGCGGCGAAAGTTCGCATAAAAGGTATGCAATAAACTAAAGCTCGGTATGCCGGATCGCTATCCGGCATCCAGGTTGGTTTTAATCAAAACCATTGTTTTCGGCGGTATGAGCAAACCATTCGCCACTCTTTTTCACCGTGCGTTTTTGCGTTTCCAGATCGAGCTGGACAAAACCGTAGCGGTTTTTGTATCCGTTCAGCCATGACCAGTTATCAATAAAGGTCCACATATGGTAGCCAAGACAATTGCAGCCTTCGCTAATGCCTTTATGTAGCCATTTCAGATGTTCAGATACAAATTCAATACGATAGCTGTCGTTTATCTGATCCTGCTGGATGAAACGCTGCTCATTTTCGACACCCATACCGTTTTCAGAAATAAAACAGCGTGGATTGCCGTAATTATCACGCAGGTTGGTAATAATATCGTAAATACCCGGCTCATATATTTCCCAGCCACGGTAAGGGTTCATTTTACGTCCCGGCATTTCGTAGTAATCAAATAACCATTCCGGCATAAACGGCGCGTTCGGATTGACTGCGCTATCACGACATTTCACGCGGCGCGGCTGATAATAGTTGATGCCCAGCAGATCAATTTTGCCATCAGCTATCAGCTGGCTGTCGCCGGGGAGACATGCTGGCAGTTGATCGTACTCTTTCAACAGTTCTACCAGGTCTTCCGGGTACTCACCTTTCAGCACTGGATCGAGGAAACTACGGTTAAAGAGCAGGTCTGCATGGTGTGCGGCTTTTACATCTGCCGGGTTTTGCGAGCGTGGATAAGAAGGCGTTAAATTCAACACTACACCGATTTCACCGTCAAGGTTTGCAGCGCGATACGCCCGAACCGCCATCGAATGTGCCAGAATGGTGTGGTACGCCACCGTCGCGGCGCGTTTGAAATCCACCACGTTAGGGTAGTGGAAATCATACAGATAACCGCCTTCTACCGGGACAATCGGTTCGTTAAAGGTGAACCAGTGCTTCACCCGATTGCCGAACAAGTTAAAGCAGGTCTGTGCATAGTGGCCAAATGCCTCGACCACTTCACGGTTTTCCCAGCCGCCTTTCTCCTGCATCACCATCGGCATGTCAAAATGGAACAGGGTGATAAAGGGCGTAATACCTTGAGCCAGCAGCTCGTCGATAACGTTGTTATAAAAATCAACAGCCTCTGGATTCACCTCACCCGTGCCGTTTGGGATCAGGCGTGACCAGCTCAGCGATGTACGAAAGCTGTTATGTTTCAGCTGGTTGAGTAGGGCGATGTCCTGTTTCCAATGCTGATAAAACGTGGATGTGTTCGCCGGACCAATTCCCTGATGGAAGCGACCCGGTTGGCGGTCGAACCACACATCCCATGTGGTCTGGCTTTTGCCGCCGTTGAGGCTATCACCTTCCGTTTGCAGCGCGGAGCAGGCACTGCCCCACCAGAAGTTCGCAGGAAAACGGTATCGCATTATTGTTGCTCCCTTACTCTTTATTCGTTGTGGCAACAATACGTGTTTTTGCGATACAGAAACCGGTTACAGTGCTCATTTTCCAACATAATGGCTATAAATCAGGGCACTCAACTTTGCCAAGCGCTTCCCAGTAGTTGTTCTGATTATTTCTTTCTATTGCCACAATGGCTTCGCGAATATGCTGCTGATTGCGCGTATCAGACATAATTGTTTTTTCCCACACTTCATCCGATGGCGACCCCTGTGGGGTGCAAAGTTTGCGCAAATCCTTGAGTACGGTGTTCTTTTCGTGAACCGACTGTAACCCGCCGTAAGCCGAGTCAGCCTGCGCCAGGCCCGGTAGCGTGAAAAGGACGGCAATAATCGGAAAAACGGCTAATTTCATGATAATAATCCTTGTTGTTGATGCGCATCATCTCAAGGGTAAGTGTAGACGGCATACGGCTCACTCATCAGCCTGTGTTAACGTTTAAAAATAAATCAGCCAGAAGTTGTAGTGTTTCAGGAGGATAGGATGCAGATACAGATTACTGATACCGTTACAGAAGACGATCAAAATGCGCTGCTTACCGGGCTGCGTGCTTACAATTTCCAGTTCCTGAAAACGACCAATTTTGGCGATTTGGCGGTCTACTGGCGTGATGAACACAATAAGATTCGGGGTGGGCTGATCGGCAAAATCAAAGGCGAATGGTTGTGCATTGAGTTCTTATGGATGGATGACGTTCTGCGCAAAGGCGGTTATGGCACACAATTGATGCAGGCGGCAGAACAGACGGCACGTGAGCGAGGATGTCTGCATGCGCTGGTTGATACCATGAGTTTCCAGGCGCTGCCGTTTTATCAGAAAAACGGCTATCAGCTGCAAATGACCCTCGATAACTTCCCGGAAACCGGTTCCGCACGCCATTATTTGTCGAAAACGTTTTGATGACCGGAAGGTCTGGATGCCGCCTCACTTTCTTGCGTAGCAGAATAGTGTATGTTCTGAACAATCATTTATTTCTTAAGCGGTAAAGAGATGAGACGGATTGAGATAATACTGGGAGAGCTGGAACGGCTGACGCGAGGACTGAATCTTGCCCATCTGGCGCAGGAAACGGCGTTCACAGCGGAGGCCATCGGCTTTAACCTCGGGCTGGCGCGCAACTCAGTCAGTAAAGATCTCAATCAGCTCTGGAACGACGGCCTGGCGATTAAAAGCCGCGGGCGTCCGGTATTCTTTCTGCATCGTCAGGCAATTGAAACGCTGCTGGGGCGCAAACTGGATGAGTCCGAGCGTGAAGTGCAAACCGTTGCTGACCTGTTGCCTGTTCAGGAAAACCAGGCAACAGACGATCCCTTTTCCGGCCTGATTGGTTACGATCGCAGCCTGCGTGATGCGGTGGAAAAAGGCCGCGCGGCGGTGCTGTATCCCCACGGACTGCATGTTCTGCTGACCGGTCCCTCCGGCGTTGGTAAAACCTTTTTTGCCGAACTGATGCACCGTTTCGCCTGTGAACGTGCAGCGGGAACGCCTCCACCGTTGGTCTATTTTAACTGCGCGGAATACGCGCATAACCCGGAACTGCTCTCTTCGCACCTGTTTGGTCATCGACAGGGGGCGTTTACCGGCGCAAACGAGAATAAACCCGGTTTGGTCGAACAGGCTGATGGCGGCTATCTGCTGCTTGATGAAGTGCATCGCCTGCCGTATGAAGGTCAGGAAAAACTGTTTTCTATTCTCGACAAAGGTGAATACCGGCCGCTGGGTTCAAGCGCTGTGGCGCGGTCTATTTCAGTTCGCCTGATATGTGCGACCACCGAACCGGTAAGCTCGGCGTTGCTACGCACCTTTCAGCGACGTATTCAGGTATGTATCGATCTCCCCGGTATCCGCCAGCGTTCGGTGGAAGAGCAGGTTGAACTGATTGTTGGTTTCTTACAGCGTGAGAGCCGCAAAATCGAGCGTACGGTAAGCATCGACCGTACCCTGCTGCTCTGGCTGCTGAACAAGCCGCTGGAAGGCAATATTGGTCAACTCAAGAGCGATATTCAGTTTCTCTGCGCCCAGGCCTGGGCCTCGGGGATGACGGAGCACAGCGATACGCTACAGCTGGATAAACGTCTGACCGAGATCCCCTTTAACGCCACGCCGGAACAACGTCTGCTGGTTGGGGCGCTGTTCGAAGGCAAAGAACACCTGAGCATTGATGCCCGCACGTTGCCGGCACTGAAAAATTCGCTGGCCACCGGAGCTGAAATTGAGGAGAGTGATCTCTTTTACAGCTTCCTGACCCGGGAATACATCAACCTGCGTAACAGCAACGTACCGCCAGCCGAAACGCTGGCAATCCTCAAAAACAAGCTCAGCTCGATTTTTGAATATGGTCTCTACAGCCGCGACAGCGTGGCGCATCCCCCGCGCTATGGCGATCAGATTGAAGAGCGGGTCACGCTGCTGATTGGCTGCGTTGAGCAGGTGCTTGGTTTTACGCTGCCGGAAAATCTGGTTAACCCGCTGCGTAAACACTTTCTGGCGCTGATTGGCTACGTGCAGCGCGGCCTTATTCCGCAACTTTATTCTTCCAGCCTGATCCTCGATCGCTGCAAAGATGAATATGAAAACGCCACGCTGTTATGCCGAAAAATCAATGAACTGCTGCATATTCAGTGTCCGGCGACGGAAGTGGTCTGGCTGTGCCTGTTCCTCAAAGAGTGCCGTCATTACCGCCAACGGATTGACGCCAGTCCGGACTGCGGGGTGATTTTGATTGCCCACGGCGCGACGACCGCCACAAGCCAGGCGCAGTACGTGAATCGTGTGCTGGAACGCGAGGTGTTCAGCGCTATCGATATGCCTTTTGAGCAGTCGGTGCATGACACGCTGGAAGCCCTGACGCAGATGATCCAGACCCGGCAATATCGCCGATTGATCCTGATGGTGGATATTGGCTCGCTGGTCCATTTTGGCAGTACGATCAGCAAATTATTCCAGATAGACGTTCTGCTGATGCCCAACATTACTCTCACCAGCCTGCTGGAGATAGGGCTGGATTTAAGCTATGAAACCAGTGAGTTACCGCAGCTGGCGGCGTTGATGCAGAGTAAAAATATACCCTGCCAGCTCTGTACGCCACAGCAAGAAAATAACGGCAAAGTGCTGGTTATCTCCTGCATCACCGGAATGGGCACGGCGGAAAAAATCAAAAAGGTGCTGGAAGAGAGTTTTGGTGAGTTAATGTCGCAGGATACGCGGATGGTGATCCTCGATTACAACGAAGTCCGCAGCCTGGAGCGCGTTCAACAGGCGATTAACGCCAGTGAACGTCTGGCAGGCATTGTCGGTACCTTCCAGCCGGGACTGCCGGATATCCCGTTTATCTCGCTTGAAGAGTTGTTCTCCGAGCAGGGGCCTGAACTGGTGCTCAGTCTGTTGACGCCGGATCTTTCAAGCAGTGAACGTCGTCTGGAGATGGAGCGCAGCGCGATGCGTTTTATCAGTGCGTTGACCATGGAAAGTATCATTAACCATATTTCAGTGCTTAACCCACAGCGGATTCTGAAAGAAATGGAAGGCGTGCTGAATCATCTGACCACCGCGCTTTCGCTGAAACCGAGCCGCCAGGTGACACTGCGCTTCCTGATCCACTGCTGCTGTATGGTCGAGCGTATCGTGATTAACCGCAAACCGTTACAGATGGCGCTGGAGAACAAGCCGGATCTGGATGTTCGCGCGTTTAGTGTCATTAAATCTGCTTTCCTGCCGATTGAAGAGGCCTATGCCATTCGCTTATCGGATGCGGAATATATTTATATCTACGAACTGTTATATAGCTAATCCCTTGCCTGATGGGGCTTTGCGCCCCGTCGGCACCCACACCTCCCCCGCGTGACACAAATTCTGGCACAGCCTTTGCTCTGTTTACCTATGTCTATGTAATCGAGCCAGGAGGCCATTTTGACTACCACTGAATCCTTGCCCCAGATCCTGCTGCTGACCCATGGCGGCTGGGGGCAACAGCTTTGCAACAGCCTGCGCATGGTGATGGGTGAAATCAAAGGCGTGACGGAAATTGCGCTGATGCCTGTTGATACGCTTGGCGAGTTTTATCAGCGCGTCGAAGCCGTAGTGAAAGCTATGCCGGAAGGCTCACTGATCCTGACCGATTTTATTGGCGGCACCACGTCTAACGTGGCGGCACGGCTGAGCGCCGATTACCCGGTGGCAGTGATTTCCGGGCTCAACGCCTCTTTGTTACTGGAGGCGCTCGACAAACGCGAGCATGGCCAACTGACCGCCTGCGTGGCCGAACTGGTCGAGGCCGGGCGTAGCAGCTGCCTGGACGTTGTTGCCCACGTACGTCAATTACAACAATCACAATAAGGAATAAATATCATGGCAAACATCGTCTTATGTCGTATCGATAGCCGTCTGATTCATGGACAAGTGGTGACCAAATGGGTTGGGCAATCTCAGGCAAACCGGATTGCGGTGGTCAGCGATGAGCTGGATGCCGATCCATTTATGAAAAATATCTACCTGATGGCCGCGCCGCCGAACATCAAAGTGGATTGTTTCGGTAACCAAAGTTTTGCCGCTGCCTGGAAAGAGAATCAACTGGGTGACGGCAAGGTTCTGGTGCTGTTCCCCTCCCTGGCGGCGGTTCAGGAAGCGGTTCAGTTGGGATTTGATGTCACCACCATTCAGGTCGGTGGGCTGGGCGGTGGGCCAAACCGCAAAGCAGTATTCCAGAACATTACGCTGGATGAAAAAGACGTCGGCATCCTGAGCGACCTGAAAAATCATGGGATTCAGGTGTTCTTCCAGACTATCCCGGAAGATAAGCCGCAGTCGCTGGACGATATCCTGAAAAAATTCTAATTCTTTGATAACAGGGTACTTAATTATGGATACTTTAGTCTTCGCAAGCCTGATGGGGTTGTATTACTGGTTTGCCCGATTACGCCTTGGCTACACCTTCTCCGCCATGCTGCTACAGCCAGTGGTGATTGCCGTATTCGTTGGCCTGCTGTTAGGCAACATGGAAACGGCGATGATCATCGGCGCAGGTATGCAGCTGGTTTATCTCGGCGTGACCTCCACGCCAGGCGGCAACGTCCCGTCGGATCCGGCGCTGGCTGCCTGCATTTCAATTCCTATCGCCGTGAAGGCCGGAATGGACCCGAACCTGGCTATCGCACTGGCGATCCCGTTTGGCGTCATCGGCGTGTTCCTCGACCAGTTGCGCCGTACGTTAAACGCGGCGTGGGTACATATGGCCGACAAGCATGCGGAAACGGCAAACATGGCAGGCATTATGCGCTGTGCGTTCCTCTACCCGGCGCTGCTTGGGCTGGTACTGCGTTTCCCGGTGGTCTTTGCCGCCAACTATTTTGGTCAGGACGTTGTGGAAAGCTTCCTGAAGCTGATGCCGCACTGGCTGACGCACTCCTTTGAAATTATGGGCGGCATTCTGCCGGCGCTGGGCTTCGCCATCACCATTATGGTGATCGGTAAAAAGAGCCTGCTGCCGTGGTTTATCGGCGGTTTCTTTGCGGTGCTGTACCTGAAGGTAGACATCATGGCGATGGCAATCTTTGGTACCTGCGTGGCCTTCCTGATTAAAGGTCTGGCAAAAAATGAAGGAGCAGCATGATGAGCAGCGACGTAATGCAGCATGAATTGGTAGAGCGCGCGCGTGAAAGCGGCACGCTGACCAAAGCCGACATCACCAAAGCCTGGTTTATTTATTGGCTGGGTGCGGAAGTGTCCAGCTCCTATGAGCGTTTGCAAAGCCTGATTTTCTGCGCCTCGATGACGCCGATCATCAAAAAGCTCTACCCGCAAAAAGAGGAGCAGGTGGAAGCGCTGAAACGCCATTTGAACTTCTTCAACTCAGAGCAGACGTTCGGGGCGGTGATTCAGGGGATCTCCATTGCGATGGAGGAGCAGAAAACCCGCGGTGAGCCGATCAGCGATGCCTCAATTACCGGCATTAAAACGGGTTTAATGGGACCGCTGGCCGGGATGGGTGATTCCATCATCTGGGCCGCCGTCATGCCGCTGTTAATTGCGATTTTCATCCCGTTTGCCGCCAATGGCAGTGCGATGGGCGGTATTGTGCCGCTCATTCTCTATCCCGCTATCACGTTGGCAATCAGCTACGGCATGGTTCACAAAGGCTATACGCTGGGACGTGATTCGATTATCGGTCTGCTGCAAGGGGGGCGAATTAAAGAACTGATCTACGGCGCGAACGTGTTGGGTCTGATCATGATGGGGGCGCTTTCTGCAAGCTACGTCAAGATCACCACGCCGCTAAAACTCAGTGCCCTGAAAGGCTCTGAAGTGGTGGTTCAACAGATCCTCGACTCTATTGCACCCGGCCTGTTACCACTGGCGGCGGTGTTCGCCATCTACTTCTATCTGGTGAAGAAAGGACCGCGTTACACCACCATTTTGCTGTCGATTGTTGCGCTCAGCGTGGTCTGTTCGCTGCTGGGAGTACTGTAAGCCATGACACAGAATATCTATCAACAACTCGGCCTAAAACAGGTCATTAACGCCTGCGGCAAGATGACCATTTTGGGTGTTTCCAGCGTGGCGCCGGAAGTGATGCAAGCCACCGCACGAGCGGCCTCAGCCTTTGTTGAAATTGATCGGCTGGTGGACCGTACCGGCGAGCTGGTTTCCCGCTACACCGGCGCTGAAGACAGCTATGTCACCTCCTGTGCGTCGGCGGGTATTGCTATCGCCGTTGCGGCAGTCATTACCCGTGGTGACCAGGCGCGAGTCACGCTGATGCCGGACAGCGCGGGTATGTCCAATGAAGTGGTTATGCTGCGTGGGCATAACGTTGACTACGGTGCGCCCATCACCAGCGCCATCCGCTTAGGCGGCGGACGGGTGGTGGAAGTCGGTTCAAGTAATCTGGCGGCCCGCTGGCAGCTGGAGAGCGCGATTAACGACAATACTGCCGCGCTGCTGTACGTGAAATCGCACCACTGCGTGCAGAAAGGTATGTTGAGTATTGCCGATTTTGTGCAGGTGGCGCAGGTCTATAACCTGCCGCTGATTGTCGATGCCGCCGCAGAGGAAGATTTGCACGCCTGGGTGGCAAGCGGGGCGGATATGGTGGTCTACAGCGGCGCAAAAGCTTTTAACGCGCCGACGTCTGGGTTTATCACTGGGAAGAAACAGTGGATTGCGGCCTGTAAAGCCCAGCATCACGGAATTGCCAGAGCGATGAAAATCGGCAAGGAGAATATGGTCGGGCTGGTCTATGCACTGGAAAACTACCATCAGGGACAGACTGTGGTGACTGCCGAGGAACTTCAACCTGTGGCACAGGCGATTTCAGACATTCGCGGATTGAATGCGGATATCGAGCAGGACGAGGCCGGTCGCGCTATCTGGCGGATTCGTATTCGGGTGAACGCGCAAGCGCTGGGGCTGGATGCATATGCCGTGGAAGCGCAGTTGCGCGGTGGCGATATCGCCATTTACGCTCGCCGTTACAACCTTCATCAGGGGGTTTTTAGCCTTGACCCGCGTACGCTTGCCGAAGGGGAAATGGCACTGATCGTGGCACGATTAAAGGAGATTGCAGAGCATGCAGCACATTAATTTTTATCGTAATAAAGTAGCGATTAACGTGCTGGCGAAGGATATCGCTAATGCCCGTGAGATCTATGAGGCCGCCGAAGGCCATGCGGTGATCGGCATACTTTCCGCACAATTTGCTTCGGTTGAGGAAGGCGTCTGCGAAGTTAAACGCTGGATGGATGATGTGCCGTCAATCTCTGTAGGGTTGGGGGCGGGCGACCCGGCGCAGTATTACAAAGCGGCGATGATTGCCTCACAGGTCCATCCGGCACACGTCAACCAAACCTTTACCGGCTGTGGTTTTGCTGCCGGAGCGCTGGCGGCAACGGGCGGTGAACAGACCCATATCAACGCGTTGGTCAGCCCGACGGGCACGCCGGGGGAGGTGTTGATCTCGACCGGCGTCAGTAGCATCCAGGGCACGCCAGCCCGCGTTTCCTGCGATGCAGCAGTACGTATGATGCTCGATTCAGGGGCTCACGCGGCGAAGTTCTTCCCGATGGGCGGTGAACAGTCGCTCCCTGAGCTGTACGCACTGGCGACGACCGCGGCGCGAAACGGCATGACATTGATTGAACCGACCGGTGGAATCGATCTTGATAACTTCGGCGTTATCCTGCAAACCTGTCTGCAGGCGGGAGTACCCCGCGTGATGCCGCATGTTTACAGCTCGATTATTGATCCACATAGCGGTAATACCCGACCTGAAGATGTCGTCAGGTTAATGGAAATAGTGAAAGTTCTGGTGTGATGTTGCTATCGCCGGATGGCCTATAAAAAATGCCCCGAAGTGATCACGCTTACTGGGCATTTTTGCGAACGCTATTCCCTGAAAATGAATACATTGCAAAAGCATGTATTTATCCGCCAAGCCGCCTCGCAGATAGAAAAGTTCCCAGATGTTGTGTGTGCGACTGGCGAGTAAGGTTCCGTCATCTTGTTCTTCTGGTGACGGACCGCCATGAAAAAACCAACAACTTCTACGCCGCATGATGCCGTATTTAAAAAATTCTTAAGCTATCCAGAAACGGCACGGGATTTTCTTGATATTTATCTCCCAGCACCATTACGTGAACGTTGCGATCTGAACACACTGAAACTGGAGCCAGGGAGTTTTATTGAGGAAGACCTGCGTGCCAGTTATTCCGATGTTCTGTGGTCGCTAAAAACGAGGACCGGAAAAGGCTATATCTACGCGTTGATTGAACACCAGAGTTCACCGGATGCTCATATGGCATTCCGGATGATGCGTTACGCCATTGCCGCGATGCAGAACCACCTTGATGCCGGCCACAAAACGCTGCCGCTGGTGGTTCCGATACTTTTTTATCATGGCGTCGCCAGCCCGTACCCTTTTTCACTGTGTTGGCTGGATGAATTTGACGATCCAGAAACTGCGCGGAAGCTTTATGGCGCGCCCTTCCCACTGGTTGACATCACGATGGTGTCTGATGATGAGATTATGCAGCATCGGCGGGTGGCGCTACTGGAACTTGTCCAGAAGCATATACGCGAACGCGATTTGATGGTGCTGGTCGATAAACTGATTGCTCTGCTGATTAAGGGACACGCTAATGACAGTCAGGTAGAAACGCTATTTAATTACCTGGTGCAGTCTGGCAGTGCACCGCGCTTTGAGGCGTTTATTCGAGAAGTTGCCCTGCGCGTTCCCCAACATAAGGAGAGATTAATGACAATTGCAGAATGCTTACGTGAGTCGGGGCGAAGGACAGGGGTGCTAGAAGGCAAACTCGAAGGCAAACGCGAAGGCAAACGCGAAGGTAAAAAGGACGAAGCGTTGCGGATAGCCCATGCCATGATTGAGAAGGGAATCGATCGTGAACTGGTGCTAATTATCACCGGGCTTTCAAGTGATGAACTAACGGCATCTTCCGACTAACTTATCTTTTTCCCGTTATGCTTTTTTCTTCTTGCTGATGCTTTTTCGTTTTTTAAACCGCAGCGGCCTTCCCGTTATAGTCATTTCATTACCCATCAGGCGGTTATTTCAAAAGGATAAAACGTGAAACTGAAGATACCTCATTTCGGGGCCGGGGCGGCAGTATTGCTGGCGGGATTACTGCTGGCTGGCTGCGATCAGCAGAGCAGCGATGCGAAACATATCAAAGTCGGCGTAATTAACGGGGCAGAGCAGGATGTCGCGGAAGTTGCGAAGAAAGTGGCTAAAGAGAAGTACGGCCTGGATGTCGAACTGGTTGGATTTAGTGGTTCACTGCTCCCCAACGATGCAACCAATCATGGCGAACTGGATGCCAACGTCTTCCAGCACCGTCCGTTCCTTGAACAAGATAATAAAGCGCACGGCTATAAGCTGGTGGCGGTGGGCAATACCTTCGTTTTCCCAATGGCCGGCTATTCGAAAAAAATCAAAACCATTGCTGAGCTGAAAGACGGTGCGACGATTGCCATTCCTAATGATCCGACTAACCTCGGGCGGGCGCTGTTACTGCTGCAAAAAGAGAAATTAATCACTCTGAAAGCGGATACTGGCCTGCTGCCAACGGCGCTGGATATCACCGATAATCCACGGCATCTGAAAATTATGGAGCTGGAAGGTGCGCAGTTACCGCGTGTGCTGGACGATCAGAAAGTGGATGTGGCGATTATCAGTACCACTTATATTCAGCAAACCGGGCTTTCTCCGGTGCATGACAGCGTGTTTATAGAAGACAAAAATTCACCGTACGTGAATATCCTGGTGGCGCGAGAAGACAATAAAGATGCAGAGAATGTAAAAGAATTCCTGCAATCTTATCAGTCACCGGAAGTGGCCAGGGCAGCGGAAACCATCTTTAACGGCGGCGCGGTTCCGGGCTGGTAATCGTAGCCCGTTGCCGCGCCGGTGGGTATTAAACCGCTTTGGCGCGGCGGCGGGAGTCCATTGAGATCAGCACCACGGAAGAGAGGATCAGCAGTGTGCCCAGCCAGTCAGGTAGGGTGAATGTAATGCCCAGCAGCAACAGAGACAGCAACGCGCTACTCAGCGGTTCTGCACAGCTCAAAATGCTTGCTTTCGGGCCGCCAATCATCTGCGCACCTTTCAGGTACAGGCTAAACGTCAGCGACGTGCCGATAACCACCAGATAGAAAAACGCCAGAATCAAACTGCCATTTACCACAAAGTTTGTTCCCTGCCCGGCATAGAACGGGAGCAGGATCATGCCGCCGATCAACATACTCCAGCCGACGACCGGCAACGTTCCGTAGCGTGCGATAAGCGTTGAAGGATAGGTGGTATAAAAAGCCGCGGCGAATGCAGAAGCGATACCCCAGAACAGTGCGGCAGGTGAAATGGACAGCGACGTCGGGTTACCGTGGGTGACCAGCAGGAATGTGCCAACCAGCGAGGTGAATATTGCTGTGAGCACTAAGATCCCCGGTCGCGCTTTTCGCACCACAGAAAACCACGCCACGATAATGGTTGGTGACAAAAACTGCAGCACTGTCGCGGTCGCGGCGTTGGATTTTTCAATGGTCAGCAGGAAGGTTAGCTGTACAGTGAGTGCGCCAACCACGGAAAAAATCAGCAGGCTGATGGCATCTTTGCGGTTTTTGATAATGGAGAAGACTTTGTCGCCGTGCACAAAAGAGAGCATCAGTAGAATGAGTCCGGCAAAAATCAGGCGCGTCATGGTCAGAAACTGTGACGACATCTGGCTTTGCTCCATGATGTACTGTGCACAAACGCCTGAACTTCCCCACAATACGGCGGCAATCAGGACGTTCATCATCCCTCTTCTGGTGGAGCTCATCTTTTCCTCTGCATGTTGTTTTGTCTTATTTGTGTGCAGGTATCATAGCAGAGAAGGGATTGATCTCCGCCAGCACATCCGCAATCAGCCAGTCATTAAATACTTTCACCTCCGGGCGCATGGTTGTGTGCTGTGGAGTGACGATGTAGTAAGACCACGCCAGGGGCCAGCGGGTGTTGGGATGAAGCTGAACCAGTTGCCCGTCAGTGAGCAGTTGTTGCACCAGAGCACGGCGCACGATAGCCACACCCTGGCCGCTGAGCGCTGCCAGAATAACTGCTGAGGTAGAGTTGATATGCAGCCCGTTATCGCGAACGGCGGGGGCATGGGTGGCAGACAGGACATCGCTCCAGGCGGGGAAATTGGCACCGGGATGGGGAGTATCATCATGGATCAGCTTCTGTGCCGCCAGCCATTCACCACAGGATATTTTATCTGCCGGAACCATTCGTGGACTGCAGACCAGAACGGCTTCTTCATCCATGAGCCAGGTTTTGTTCACCCCCGGCCAGTCACCCTTTCCGCAGCGTACCCCCAGATCGGCTTCGCCGTGGGCGACATCCATCAGCTTTTCCGTCACGTTCAGGCGTAGCTCAATATTTTCATGTGCCTGTGAAAAACGGTTGAGACGGCTCATCAGCCAGTTCATCACCAGTACCTGAGAGGCTGTGATGATCACCACAGAACGCGACCGCCGACCGCGAAGTTTATTTAATCCGGATTCCAGGTTATCCAGTCCCTGTGTTATCTCGCGCAACGCCTCCTGTGCTTCGCTGACCAACGTAAGACGTTCTTTGCCTGAACGGGTACGATGCAGCAGCGGATGGCCTACCCAATCTTCCAGCGCGCGAACCAATTGACCAACGGCCGCAGGCGTCACACCCAATTCCTGCGCTGCGCCGGTAAAGCTGCCATGACGGGCGGTGGCTTCAAAAGCATGTAACCATTTTAGCCGGTTGAGTGAACGCATTTGCCATTTTCCCTTCTCGTTGAATGTTCTGAGTATACGCCAGCAAGATAGATTTTCTTTCTTGATACGCTATTTCTTCTCATTCGTCAGTACCGCCGCCAGCTGGCATCTTTAGTGCATCAACACACTCTTTAAATGAGGTTAGCGATGAACGCATTATTTGCCGGAAAAAAACTGTTAGTGGTGGGTGGCACCAGTGGTATCGGATTTGAAACCGCGAAGCTGATCCTTCAGGGGGGTGGCCGCGTGGTACTGGTTGGCAATCGTGCCGAGAAAGCGGAACGGGCCCGTCAGGCACTGGCGGCGCTGGGTGATGTGGCGGTCATTGTGGCGGATCTGATGTCAGACGCCGGAATGAAGCAGGTAATGGCAACGGTGAACGCCGAGCACAAAGACATTAACCTGCTGGTGAATGCGGCCGGGGTCTTCTTCCCCAAACCGTTTACTGAGCATGACATTGAAGATTATGAACTGTACATGAGCCTCAACCGTGCGACATTTTTTATCACCCGCGATGTCGTGCGAAATATGGTGGCGGCTAACATCCAGGGGGCCATCGTGAATATTGGTTCGATGTGGGCACAACAGGCGATTGGCGCAACGCCTTCTTCAGCGTACTCAATGGCAAAAGCGGGTCTGCATGCTCTGACCAAAAATCTGGCTATCGAACTGGGCTCTCACGGTATTCGCGTCAACGCCGTTTCGCCAGCCGTCGTGCATACACCTATCTACGAAGGATTTATCCCGAAAGAAGACGTACAAGGTGTGATGAGTAGCTTTGACAGCTTCCATCCGATTGGTCGGGTCGGTACGCCGCGTGATGTGGCTGAATCCGTCGCGTTCCTGTTGTCAGACAAAACGCAATGGGTGACTGGCGCCATCTGGGATGTCGATGGGGGTGTTATGGCTGGACGTAATGGCTGACAGGGGTTGATGCCGCATATGACAAAACGCCTGCTTATACTAAACAGGCGTTTGTGAAAGAAGGAAAAAGTTAAGCGCGCTGAGAGTCCAGCAGTTCGTTATTTTTCACGACATCCTGGGCTTTGGTATAGCTTTCAATCAGCAACTGATAAGCCGGGAAGATTTTGGTATAGACTTCAGCCCATTCCGCTGCATCTTCCCGATTCCAGGTTTTCTGTAGTTCGGACGCAACCGCGGCAGTATCCATCGGCACAACGCCAGCCTGTACGACGCGGGCCATGGTGATCTCCTGCGCCATTTTGCTGTAAGTGCCGGAAGCATCGATGACTGCAAAGACTTTAAAACCTTCAGCTACCGCACTAATGGCCGGGAATGCCATGCATACACTGGTGATGGTACCGGCAATAATCAGTGTTTTACGACCTGTCGCTTTTACCGCCGCAACAAACTCTTTGTTATCCCAGGCGTTAATTTCACCTTTGCGCGCGACATAATGAGCATGAGGTGCGTTTTCATGAATTTCCGGAATAAGCGGACCATTTGGCCCCTGCGGCACAGAAGCGGTGGTGATCACCGGCATTTTGCATAAGGTGGCGATTTTTGCCAGAGCCGTTGCCCTTGCACGCAGTTCAGTCATTGGCATATCGCCAACGGTCTGGAACAGGCCGCTTTGATGATCGATAAGCAACATAACTGCGTCATTGACATCAATCACTGGGCGTTGGCCATTAAAATTCGCGGGTGTAGACATGATCCATTCCTTGTTGTTGCTTTTTGCGGGTTATCTAACCCGCAGTAAAGTCTATAATCGCCTGGGCGATATCCATTTTGCTCTACAGCTAATTAACCATTATTGACATCATCATGGTTAATTTCAGGGGGCTAAAGTTATCTTTATCAGAATTTCCTTAGTGAACTTAATTTCCTCCCACCCCATTAAAATAACAATGCTTGTTATTATGAAATAATATTTCTGTATTCATCTTTTTTTATGGTATGCACCGGAAGTAAAGGGCGAGAATTTGGCGGATGTTTCTGATTGATATATCTTTATATGATCATTATTATTGTGAAATAGAATGAATATTAACGATATACATTCAATGTTAACTTTGTGATGAAAGCCACTGTTTTTTAGAGGCTAATGAGCATATCTATTTTTTGTCCTGTTATTCTTGTGTTAAGTAAATCCTCAGGTTGGTGTTTGTTGTGCTCCCCGAACCGCAGGGGAGCACGGTATTAATATTACGGCTCAATCGGGGTCAGATAATCCAGCCGTAACGGTTCAGCCAGAAGGTCATTCATTTGCAGAATGAATGATTGAAAGTGTGGCAGGGCGATATGGTCGTCCAAACCGGCCTGACCGCGCCAGGACTCACGCACGTAAAAAACATCCGGTGTGTCGCGCAACTGGAACAGGTCATACTCAATATTTCCCGGCTCCCGACGAGTGGGGAGTAACAGCGCTTTTAACGCCTGTTTTAGTGCGTTGGTTTTCCCTGGTTTGGCTTTCAGTACCGCAATAATGGAAATAATTTCAGCATCTGACATTCTAAAACCCCTCCAACACAATCTTGCCAACTGAACGACCCGTTTCAATTTGTGCATGCGCTTTTTGCACATTTTCCGCCGTGATAGCGCCAAAATGTTTGCCCAGTGTCGTGCGGATCACGTTGCTGTCGATAAGCTTTGCTACACGCGTTAATAACTGGTGCTGTGCAATGATGTCGTGGGTGGTGAACATCGAACGGGTGAACATAAATTCCCAGTGCAGCGAAATACTTTTGGCTTTTAGCGGACGTGCATCCAGCGTTTGCGGATCATCGATCAACGCCAGTTTTCCCTGCGGAGCCAGTGCATCAATGATTTGCTGGTAGTGCTGCTCGGTATTATTCAGGCTGGCAACGTGTGTTACCTCCTTGATTCCTATCCGCGCCAGCTCATCCGTTAACGGTTTACTGTGATCAATCACATGGTGCGCACCCGCTTCACGGACCCATTTCTGGCTTTCCGCGCGTGATGCTGTGCCGATCACGGTCATTTTCGTCAGCTTACTGGCCAGTTGAGTCAAAATGGAGCCGACGCCGCCAGCAGCGCCAACAATCAATAAAACATCATTCTCATTGCCACCTTCCTCTACGCCGAGGCGATCGAACAGCATTTCCCATGCGGTAATCGCGGTCAGCGGCAGGGCTGCGGCAGATGCGTTATCCAGTGATTGCGGCTTCAGCGCGGTAATGCGCTCATCAACCAGTTGAAATTCGCTGTTACTCCCGGCGCGACCCAGCGCACCGGCATACCAGACTTCATCACCTGGTGAGAATAATGTCACCGCTTCACCGACGGATTTCACGACACCCACAGCGTCCCAGCCCAGCACGCGCGGCACGTCCGCATTGAAACCTTCGCGAACTTTGGTATCGACTGGATTGACGGAAATTGCTTTCACTTCAACCAGCAGGTCATGCCCAGTGGCGACCGGAACAGGCAGCTCTATCTCGTGTAAAAATTCAATGTTGTTGCCGTGGGTTGCGGCGCGGGTAATGGCGATGGCTTTCATGGTCTCTCCGGTTACAGGAATCAGTTGAATAATTCGATGGTAAACCGGCAACAGAACGGGAAAAATAGCCCTACGGCGACAGGACTTATACTCGGGGAGTGAAAATGTTCCGGCTTGAAGATCTCACGTTGTTTGTCCGCGCCGCGGCGCTGAATAGTTTTAGCGATGCCGCACGCGAAGCTGGCGTCCAGCCCGCTCAGGTCAGTTCTGCCATCAAGCGTCTGGAATCCACGCTCACCATCCGCTTGTTTGCCCGTTCCACACGCAGTCTGCGGCTGACGCCGGAAGGCGAGGTTTGGTTGCCCTATGCCCGCCAGATGTTGGATGTGATGCATGCCGGGTTACAAAAAATCCAGACGCCGGAAGATGAAATTTCAGGCACGCTGCAAATAGCCGTTCCTTCCGATCTCGGGCGGAATTTGTTGCTGCCGGTTTTTCAGTCATTTCGACGCCGTTATCCTGCGCTGCGTCTGCGGATCTTTTTCTCCGACCAGGTCACGGATGTCTTTAAAGACCCCGTCGATGTCGCGTTTCGCTACGGCAATACAGAAGATGCGTCTTACATCGCGCTGCCCGTTGCATCGGGCAACCGACGTGTGCTGGTGGCTTCTCCGGAGTGGGTTTTGCAAAACGGTGAGCCGCAATGTCCGGATGATTTAGCACAACTGAATGCCATGACCTTTGTATTGCGTGGGCGGCTGCATGATCGCTGGACGTTTACGCGCAACGGTGAGGTGAGCAGTGTGCAAGTCAACGGCACCATTATGAGCGACGATGCTGAAGTGATCCGCCGACTGGCGATTGCCGGCGAGGGGATAGCGTACAAGTCGTGGCTGGATGTGAGTGAAGATGTGCGTGACGGTCGATTACAACTGCTGATGCCGGATTATCAGGGAGAAAAAGTCCCACTGAATATGATATGCCCGCATCGGAAGCAGCTTTCAACGGCGGTGCGCCTGTTGCACGAGGCGGTAAAGGCGCGGTGTGAAATGCTGGCGCAACGCTAATACGCGCTTTGCGCCAGCCTATTATCGCGTCGTGACTCAGTCTTTCTTCGCGGCGTTAGCAAAGAAAATATCAGACTGAATGTCTTTGGTGCGGAGGGTGAACAGCTGATTGGTCAGGTCTTCCGTCAGCTTCTCAGCATCGGCCATGATGCGCAAGTTGAAGTCATTCAGCATCTTATCCGCAGCAGGCTTATCAGTTTTCGCCATCTTCAAATATTCTGCTTCGACCTCTTTTTGCTCCTTCGCAACTTTATCTTCCCACGCTTTGTAGGCTTTTTTAACGATTGGCGCGAGCTTCGGATAATCGGTCATCGTCAGCGTCTGCAATTTACGATATTTCCAGTAAATAGACTGATCGTCCGCCTTATCTGTACCCATCGTATAGTTGGCCGGATAGGCTTTCAGACCGCTGTAGTACGGAACGAAAGCGGTGAGATCGGCCATACCCAAACCGATATAAGTCGTTTCACCAATCTCTTTTGGCAACCACGGACGTACCTGCATGACGTGTGCCTCGTAGGTACGGAACACGCTGACAGGGCGCCACGGCTCTTTACCGTTCAGGCCGTTGGTGTAGGGGTCATGGCTGGTGCCTTCATAGTGATTACGCAGTACCGCCTTCACATCATCCAGCGTCATTTTCTTCTCTGGCGTCATGAAGACCGGGAATTCACGACCGTTAGCCATATCCTGTTTTACAGAAGGATTGAACTCTTTCTGGATGGTCCAGACACGGGGATCGTTATAGTTACGGTCGCGTTCATCATCACGGGTATAGACTTTGGAGAAGTTGAATTTGCCATCTTTTGCCTGATCGTAAAGACCTTTTTCAGTGGCGAACTCAACCAGGTTTTTCGATGCCATCATGTCCGGGTTTTTAGGATCATAATCCTGTAAACGTCCCTGATTACCGGTAGCAAAGTACTGATTGTTGGGCAGACGCTGCGCCATCCACTGGTGGCCGCTACCGGTCTCCAGATACCAGATTTCGTTATCATCCACGACGGCGACCCCAAAGCCTTCACCTGCACCGGCGGTTTCAACGATATGGCCGAGCAGTGCTACGGCTTCCCGTGCGGTTTTACTCTGTGACAGCAGAATGTCCGGGATATCGTCTTCGGTGATCCCTTTATCCTCAACGTACGGATCGACTGCCAGTGCTTTTGGCGAGGCAAAAATAGATTCTGTACCGCTTACGCCAACACCCAGTTCGTTAAACCCGGTTGCGCCGTGCAGTTGGGTTTTCCAGTTAGGAACGGTGGTATAACGCAGGGAGTTTTTCGGCAGGGGCCAGGTAAAATCATTTGCGCCATTATGCGCTTTGGTGCTGTAAACACCGGTCTGATTCTTTTTGGCCGGATGAATGACAAAATGTTGAGCTTTCAGGGCATCACTGTCGGCACTACGGGCAACCAACATCGATCCATCTGCTGATGCTTCATTGCCAACCAGCAGGGTTGTACAGGCAAAACCCGATGAAACGACGGCCAGGTTAATAGAAAGTGCAATCAGGCACTTTTTAAACGTAAACATTAAATATCCCTCAATAAGTGCGCCATAAATACATCGGAAACACATTGTTTCCTGAAATGCGATAACGTCTGAATGGTCAGACATTGCTCGCCGGAGAGATAAACGTCCCTGCCCACGTTTTCTCCAAATATCCATTGGTCTGTTGAAGTCTTCGGGACGAAATAACGCGTCCATTTCGCTTAATTATTACGCAATGAATATCAAGGTATTCAGGAGGTTTCCTGATTCGGGGGAAAGAATAGCAATGGGTTATTGGTGGATTCAGTGACACATGTCTCGTAAGTCAATGATGACAAATATGCATCACCACGGAGAAACTGTATTTTTTGTATCTGAATCTGATGTTACTTTTTGCGGCAGTACAGTGAGGGAACACTTGAACTTGCAAAAATCCATGCGCCTTTATACTCCTCCATCACCAGGCTCAGACTCCGTCCGGTCTGGCGATAAAACCCTGGCAGAGTATTGTTGATATCGGCCTCATCTGCTGTGTCAGCGAAGGTTTTTACGACCTGCATCGCCTGCAGTAATCGCGCATCGTGCTGCCGGGTATAGCTAAAATAAATGTTTCTGCTGATATCCGTGGTGTTATGCCCATATAACTTTCCGGTGATGGTCGCCAGCCCTTCATCATTGCGCATGCGAAACGATACTGTGCCGGTAAAACGCTTGTTGCCAATATTCCATTCAACGTTTCCCACACAATTCAGTGGCTGGTCAGCATACCGCGAATGCCATAACCAGGCACCTGAACCGAACATCACGACCAGCACGGCTACGAGCAGGGTCCGATTACGTGTTTTTTTCATTTCTTGTCTCGTGCATCCAGTAGTAATGGGTGGTACAAAATGCGCGAGCATCTACCCGCGCATCTTTATCGCATACAAATGCCACTACTCTTTCTGTTTTACGGTAACCGGTAAGAAACACATGTTTGTTTTTTTCACAGAGCTCGGGATGTAACTGCATCAGGCTGAAATAGCCCTCGTGATCTTGCTCATTTGGTGAATAATAAATTTTGCAGTTCTGACGCGATGGAATCTGCATAGAGATGGACACAAAATTGTTAAACGGCATGGCCGGGCGCGTCTGATACCACACCAGCCAGATAATCAGGATGACGATAACCGCGCTGGCGGTAAATAAAAGATTCCACCAGGCGACCAGCGTTGTTTGTGCCGGGGGGAGTATTACCTCAGGGTCGTTATGTCCTGGAATACTGGCTGACAAAGAAACATCACCAGGAGAAAGCGTAATTGTCTCTACCTGCGTATTTTCATTCAATGTAAGTCCGCGGCGGGAAATAGTTTTCACCGTATCACGGGGCAACCCGACATCCGCCAATGCATTACGTAGTGTCAGAATAGCCTGGTAGAGGGTATTGGTCGTCGTGACATTATTTCTCTCTCCCCAGCCTACTTTTATCAGCGTGTTCTGAGAAACAATGTCACTCGCGTGAGTAATTAAATAGAGAAAACACAGCGAGGCAGGAAGTTGCAGTTGAATTGCATGCCCGGTCTGCCGGTTGACCAGACTTTTGTTATCAGGATTGAATTCGACCAACTGATTGATAAGGTACAATTGCCCGGCCCTCTGTCACGTAACGTACCACGGGGTGCTGTAGTGCACCTTTTAATACTACATGCAAATTGATAGCGCGCCTCTATCTTTGTACATGATCGAGGATAAGAATTTTTTGTTAATCATTAAAACCCTTTAAATACAAATAGTTATCGATATTATTTCTTAGGTGAGAATTAGCTAAGGTGAAATAATAAGAATTCATTACAGTTTTATCTGAATGACAATTATATTTATCCCCAGCATCACATGGGTGATTGAGTTATCAGAATTGTGTTATTAATAAGTATCGTTCATTAAGGTTGTATTTTAGCAAATAGTGCTATATTCGGATTTATCCTATAGTCCGGGTTTATGCATAAAAATCCTAATGAACTGGCGAATAATCCGATATAAAACGTCGGAATACTACGCTGTATCATGTTATTTATAGCCAATGTTAATTTACTCATCAGGAGTTTATAACATTTCTAATGACTCACTGTTATTAACTGACATGGAACTCACAATGTGTTGGATTGACACATTTATTTACCAATGAAATATTTAGGGAAAAATAGCAGGGGTCATCGTTGATGAAGATAAAACCGCTACAGAGTGTTCGTTGCATAAGCTGTGAATTATCCTGTCAATTATTTCCGGATGCTGCGGTACGGGCACAGTACTGTCACCGTGCCGCCTTTGCAATCTGGCCAGAGGGAAATCGTTTTCTGAAAACAGGAATTATCGAAAAACTCCTGCTTAATAATCAGAACTATTTATCTCATGGGTTTATTTTTATTGATTTTTCATTCCCGAATTTGCGCCTGTTTGCCGATCCGCACTGGGTGGATCGCCTGACGCAAAGTGGTATGCATATCGTTCTGATATCTGACAGGATCCTGACGCCGCTAGCCAATTACTGGCTTGCAAAAAGTAATAAAATACAAGGTATTATTTATTCTGACGATGATGAGGATGTCCAGAACCAGAAAATCCGCCGACTGTTCACTGGCCATCTCGCCAATAGCAAACGCGGACGCTCACTAAACTACACGGAAATGATATTACTCAAGCGATTTGTTTCAGGTATTAGTATTCAGCAAATAACCAAGATAGACAATATAGATGTTAAAAGAATATATGTATATAAACTTCGGCTTGAAGATAAGCTCGGTCTAAGTATTCATAAAATTCTTTCTAATATTTTATAAATCTATTTTCATTTTATTATTTTCACATCATGGCGATGTGACGGACGCTCTACGCCCAAAAGCAGGAGGCTATTATGCTAAACCCCAGGAATTACTCACGTATTGCCATATCGGTATCAGCCGCGTTGGCCTCAATGATATTTTCAACCCATGCCGCCTGGGTTGACGTTGATAGTCTTCCTTCTAGCGGGCTGGTGAGCAGTCTACCCCCGGAATTGCAGGCTATAATCCCAGCTCAGGCAAATGTGAATTTCGCAAAAACCAGCGCCATGCCGAATTATGTTTATCAATGGAGTGCGGGCACTATTCCCGTTTATGGCAATGGATTAACGATTAATGGACCCGGCGCTGAAGCTTTTGAGCACTCTATTACCGTTATTCAGAACAGTACAACGGGTAGTCCGGGCGTTATTTTCGGTGACGACCTGACGATTCGCACGCAGTCGAAGAATGCCGCCAATAATGGTAAAGAAGTTGACGGTATCCGCACACACGGGGCCAATACGCCGGATAACCCGGTCTTTATCATCACCGGGGATCGTACCAGCATTTATGTCGACGGTCAGGATGGTGACGGTATTAACGCCGGTTACAACTCCTATAGTCAGGGGTGGAAAGGCTCGGCCAGCATTTACGTCGGCGACGATCTGTATATTCAAACCACCGGTTCCCAGGGACGTGGTATCACAGCAAACGCGATGAAAGACGTAACGGAGGCCAAAAATACCATTGTGGTCGGCGACCGGGCACACATTGTGACGACAGGTGACAGTTCAGAAGGTCTTCGCACCGGGCAGAGCGGTTCCTCGATCCTGCTTGGCAATGACGCCACCATCGAGACGTCGGGTGCTTCCTCCACTGGGATTTATGCCGCCTCATCGTCGAAAACGGAACTGGGCAATAACGCGACGATTACGGTCAACGGCGTTAGTGCACACGCGGTCTATTCCACCAACGCGACCGTGAATCTCGGCGAAAATGCAACAATCAACGTCAACAATTCGGCGAAAGCGGCGTCATACAGCAAAGCCCCGCGCGGCCTGTATGCAGCTTCACGCGGCGCGATAAACCTCGCAGGCGGTGCCGCCATTACCATGGCGGGCGACAACAGCAACGAAAGCTATGCCATCAGCACCGAAACGGGTGGCATTGTGGATGGTTCTGCTGGCGGACGTTTTCTTATCGACGGCGATATTCACGCCGCCGGCGCGACTGCCGCAACCAGCAGCCTGCCACAGCAAAACAGTACCATTACGCTCAATATGACCGATAACTCGCTGTGGGAAGGCGCGTCATACATCACCAGCGCCACTGCCGGGACGGGCGTTATCTCGCTTAAAATGAGCGACGCGACCTGGAACATGACCAACAGCTCAACGCTTACTGACCTGACGCTGAACGGTGGAGCAGTCGTGAACTTTGGCCATGCTGACGGTGAGCCGTGGCAGACGCTTACTATTAATGAAGATTTCACCGGGAACGGCGGTAAGCTGGTTTTCAACACAGTTTTGAATGACGATACCTCTGAAACCGATAAGTTGAAGGTGCTTGGCAACACCACAGGCAATGCTTTTGTGGCAGTAAACAACATTGGTGGGGCCGGGGCGCAAACCGTTGAAGGTATTGAGATAATCGACGTTGCGGGCAATTCTGACGCTACCTTTGAGAAGGCGGGTCGTATTGTTGCTGGCGCATACGACTATAACGTGGTGCAGAAGGGTAACAACTGGTATCTGACCAGTTTTATTCCTGCTCCGCCGGAGCCGGAAGACCCGGACCCCGTCGATCCGCATGACCCTGATCCTGTTGACCCAGACCCGGTCGATCCTGTGGACCCGATTATTCCTGAACCGGAAGAACCTGTTGCACCTCCTGTTACAGAGCAGCAGTACCGCCCGGAAGCGGGTAGCTATCTGGCGAACAACTATGCCGCTAACACGCTGTTTATGACCCGATTGCACGATCGCCTGGGCGAAACACAGTACACCGACATGCTGACGGGCGAGAAAAAAGTCACCAGTTTGTGGCTGCGTAACGTTGGTGCCCATACCCGTTTCAAAGAGAGTAGCGGGCAGCTAAAAACCCAAAGTAACAGCTATGTGATGCAGTTGGGGGGTGACCTGGCACAGTGGAGTAGTGATGGTCTTGATCGCTGGCACATTGGCGCGATGGCCGGTTATGCCAACAGCCAGAGCCGTACGCAGTCCAGCCTGACCGGCTACTATTCGCGTGGTCAGGTTACTGGCTACAGTGTGGGACTGTACGGTACCTGGTATGCCAATGAGGCTGACAAGTCAGGTACCTATGTGGATACCTGGGCGCTGTACAACTGGTTTGATAACAAAGTGATGGGACAGGAGCAGGCGACGGAGAAATATAAATCCAGCGGAATAACCGCTTCGGTCGAGGCCGGTTATAGCTTCAAGCTGGGCGAAAGTGAGCGCAATAGCTACTGGCTGCAACCAAAAGCGCAGGTGGTGTGGATGGACGTGCAGGCCGACAATCACCGCGAAGCGAACGGTACCCGCGTGAAGGACAATACTAATGGTAACCTGATGACCCGTCTGGGTGTGAAGGCCTATATCAACGGCCATAACGCCATCGATGACGGTAAATCTCGTGAGTTCCAGCCGTTCGTGGAAGCCAATTGGATCCATAATACGCAGACGACCAGTGTGAAAATGGACGATGTGAGCAGCGATATGCGCGGTACCAGGAACATTGGTGAGCTGAAAGTGGGTGTTGAAGGCCAAATCACCCCGCGCCTCAACGTGTGGAGCAACGTGGCCCAACAGGTTGGTGACAAAGGCTACAGCGATACCCGCGGTATGCTGGGTGTGAAATATAACTTCTGACGTCATTGCTGATAAAAGAAAAAGCCGCTGATTAACCGATCGGCGGCTTTATTTTTTGCGCGAATTGTAGGCCGGATAAGCGCAAGCGCCATCCGGCACAAGGTGAACGTGCAAGTCACGCTTACTCGTTCATCCGCCGAAAGGAGCAATAAACTCCTGGATAGATTAGAAGTGGTAACTGATACCGGCCTGAACGCTGGCATCGTTATCTACATCACCCGTACCGAAGTACACTCCGGTGTTGAGTGAGAAATCTTTACCGATGGTGGTGTTGATACCAGCACCGAAGATCCCCATCGACATGTTGTTACCGTCGCTGTTGTGATAATCCGCTGCAGTAATATCGGTATTATCGCTGAACTCAGTCTGGTAACGGGCATCCACCCATGGGTACAGCTCGACGTTTTTGTTGAGGTCGGCCAGTTTTGTCGTAACGCGCATACCGACGCTGGTATTCCATTCGGAAACCTGGTTGTCGCCGAAGGTGACTTCCTGATCGGAGAAGCTGTTTTCATCGGCCTTATCCCAGCCCAGGGTAGCATATGGCTGAAGGACGGTATCGCCCGGTAGCAGTACGTTCACACCAGTACGAACCTGAGTGGTGTACAGGTTGCCGTCAGAAGAGCCGCTCAGCGCTTCGGTCATGCCGCTGGTGTTATCTTTGACGTTGCTGGCAGACATGTTGTAGCGCATATCGCCGTAGCTGAAGCTACCATCAACGAACATGCTCCACAGGTTGTCGTGCAACGCCTGCTGCCAGCCGCCGTACACGCTGTAGTAGTTGCCGTACACGGTATTGTTAAAGCTGTTTGAGCTGCCGTTGTTATTCTGGTCGCGACTGCGGGTCCAGGCCAGCGCGATACCTCCGGTCAAGCTGTCACCGTTTGCCATTCGAGACGTCCAGTCAACACCGCCCTGTACGCCCTGGGTGATGTCTTTGTAGTCGACGTCATCGCTGTAATCGCCATTCTGGTACAGGAAGTCGCCCCAGATCTGCGCGCCGTCTGCAACGTGGCCGTACAGGCTTTGCAGGTGTACCTGATCCAGACGGTTAGCCAGGTCGTCGGTCACCATGCGGCCCGCTTGTTTAGCAGCATCCAGACCGGCAATCGCGCCCTGTACGTCGCTGGCCAGTTCCCCACGAGAGCTGTCGAGCTGGACGTTATAGGCCGTTCCGGCAGGCGCGGTAAGACGGGCGCTCTTCAGCTGTGCTGCTTGCTCAATAGTCAGAGAGTTGTCGTAGTTGTACGCACCGCTACGGCTTTCGACCTGCTGTTTACCATTGCTGAACTGGGCTTCAACGGCACTGTCAGGATTATCAGCGTTACCAGAGGTGGTCGTGAAGGTCGCAATCGTCTCATCTTGCTGGCTTGCGCTGGACGGAGCAATACTGGTCACCGTCAGGCTGTCATTGGTGCCGTCAACTTCACCAAAATCAACATGGCTGTCAGAAGTCATATTGACCTGTACATTGCTGCCCGTGGTGTCTGACTGTAATGTAGAACCATTCTGAATATTCCAGGTGGCGCTATCGGTGCTAGTAATATCGATATTGTTGTTGTCTGTCGTATTGATGGTTTCGAAATTGCTAATTGTCCCGTTAATAGAACTGTCAGCATCCATAGAAAGAGTATCGGTACCTGCGCCACCGTCAACATCACCCGTCACTGTCGATTTGTTGGTTAATGTCACCGTATCATCACCCGCGCCGGTAGTGATGTTGCCGTTTACAGTGGAAGCGTTCAATTGAACGGTAGTGCTGTTTTCATCTGCGGAATTGATACTGCCATTCAGGATGCTACCATCCAGAGAGATCTGGGCTGTGGAGGCTGTGGAGTAATTATCACCAATAACAGCAATAGAACCGGTTACGGTACTATTATTTAGAGCAATATTGGAGGCCTGTGTCCCATAAACACCCATTGCAATGGTCTGTCCTTGAAGGGACGCATTAATCTCTGCTGCGTCTTTATTGCCTGCATAAACGCTGTCGGCATAGTTATTCTCTGCAGTACCTTCGAAGTAGCCCTGCAATGTACTATTGTTTGCATCAACAGTAACAGTACTGCCATCTACCGTAATGTTGTTGCGACCAGAAGTAGTATTATTGAACGCATAAATTGCACCGTTTACGGTACTGCCACCAGAGACATCAATAGTATTGTTCCCCCCGGTTACGCTATAAATGGCACCACCCAGCTGGCTACCGTTTTCTACCGCGATATCGTTTGAGCCTTCAGTTGAACCAGAGTCAGCGAAAATGGATGCGCCACCCATGTAGCTTTTATCGTTCTTAATATAATTAGCATCGTCGGCGTTGTTTTCACCCGCTAATGTTGAGTTATCAACGGTAATATTAACGTTTGTACTGACGTCGTGGCCACCTGCCTCAATCATATCGGCAGTCGTACCATTTTCTAGAGTAATATTTGCTGTTCCACCATCATATGCCTGAATGTAATAGCCGTCCATATTCGTACCATTGACTGTCAATGATTGAGTATCATTGTCACCCCGATGGCCGTTGCTATTTCTGGAGTTATCAGTCAGGTAAATATTAGTCTTACTTTGCCCTCCGGTCATGACTGCATCAGTGGTATCGCTGTTATAGTGATAACCCGATGTTGAATATTGAGTCAAACCACTAACCACAGGATCACTACCACTGCTGGCCATTGACGAATCAGCTAACGCATAACCAGAAATAGAGGTCAGGGATAAAATGATACATTGTGATAGCAAGGTACGACGAGACTTATGGCGCATTTGAAGCTCTCCAGGATAATTATTCTGATGAATAAATTGATAAAGGAGATAGTCTCGTAGTGAGTATGAATTGAGAATAGTCTTAACGATGCGATTTGAAACATTGTATTAACCCTTAATTAATTGATGTTCATCATAAAACAAACAAATTAAAGTTAATTCTCAGCCATATACATTGATGAGGTAAATTGATGTGGCTGTTTTTTGAACAGCAAAGAAATTATTCATCATGCAAATAAATCAAAACTATCTGTAAC